>JBMCSP010000064.1:0-5184 GCA_048624455.1 Nanobdellota archaeon | reverse complement strand
ACCCACCGAGAGCAGAAGGATCATGCTCAGCTGGACAAAGAGATCTGCCATACACATATTTTTGAACAGAGCCGTATAAAAGCCTTTTGGTCGGCAGCCCACAAAGAGGGAAAAAGACACTGCCGCAGATAGCCTGGCGCATACGATACGACAACAATGTTTAAAAGCATCGGAGACAGGAAAATACCCATGAAGCAGCACCCGCTCGAAGAGTACAGGATGGGAAAGCTCCCTGTCTTTGAGTTTGTCGACAAGAATGCCGTCCTTGCAAGGGAGAAGGAGGATGATAGCGCATCATCGCAAAATGCTTCACACAACACAGCTGAAAAGAAAAAAGCGCTGACAGGGCATAAAGCGAATAAAGCGCATGCACAAAGATCAGAGCATCATCAGAAACAGCAGAAGCCGGCAGGCACTGCAAAAGACAATGCAGCAAAGGACAGAGTCCAGCAGGAGATTCCTGCGCGCAAATTTGTCGCCGCTTTCACCAACATCTTCTTCTATTTTGTCGGGTTCTACCTCATCAAGGCGATGCTTCCTGTCCTCATCGATGAAAGGATGCAGCTGCCGACGTTCATCATAGCGATCATCTTCTCTATCAGATACTTTTCCTGCGCCATCTATGACGGTTTTCTCGTCAAGGTCGCGAAGAAGCTCAGCCTCAGGGCGGCGGCAGCCATCGGGATCATCTCGCTCATCCTTGTCTTTACGGGGTTTTACAGCTTCGAGGAATTTATCACCTACTGCATCCTCTTTGCTTTGATGGGGATGCTCAGCGGCTTCAATGAGCTCACCTTTCTCAACAAGTCGCAGAGCTGGGGAAGGAAAGGCATCCAGATGTACTACGGCGCCTTCTTTGCAGGAACGTTCCTCGCCTTCTTCGCCAGCGGCTTCATCCTGCAGCACGCATCTGTCGAGATGCTTTTTGCCGCTTCAGGGATCTCATTCCTTATCCCGCTCATCATCATAAGCATATCGAGCAGGCCGCACCATGTCGAGCATGTCTCGCTTGGAAAGATCCTGCATATGGACTTCCTTGCAGAAGAGGCAAAGACGTTCAAGCACTTGAAAAAGAATATGGTCTTCATCTTCTTCGTCAAGCTTTTCGCGGAAGGGTTCAATTCGCTCAAGGAACTCTTCATACCGCTCATCATCCTCAACACGTTCATGGGAGGACCTGACGAGATATCTCTTGTCCTTGCCCTGACACTGTTTCCAAGCATCATCATCCAGAGAAACCTTAAAGGGATCATCAAGCGCATCCCTGCCATCTTCTTCTTTCAGGGGCACAAGCGCAGGGTCCTTGCCTTCTCGCTCCTTCTCCTTGGGATAGGGTGCATAGCGATACCCTTCGCACAGAACACGCTGGTCCTGGGCATCCTGGTCGGGCTTGCCATGATCGGATTTTCGCTGGTCAATCCTCTGCTCAACATCATCATCCTGAAATACTATCCTGAGAAATTTGAACGAGAGAATGCCCTCTTGCATATCAGCGCACAGCTCGGCAAGGGACTGACCCTTCTCATAGCAACAGGCGTATCCTTCTTCTTCACCGATATCTCCAAAGTCTTCATCGTGCCGGGAATTGTCTTTTTCCTTCTGCTCGGATACCTGTTCATAGATTCTTTCAGAAAAGATGAGATAAAGGGGCGCAGGAACATCACTATGCTCAGGCCAGAGGATCTTGGCATCGACGAAAAAGAATAAGAGTGCAGCACAGCAGATGAAACAGATCAGGCGAGCATGGTCCAGGAGAGCTTTTTCTTGCCGCACGAAGGGCACTTTGATTCTTCTATGCCTTTCCAGTAGGAGACGATATCATTGTAGTCTTTCTTCTTGAGCATTTTCTTTTTCAGCATCTGCCCATAGAACGAGATGTTCTGCTTCACGTTCGGATTGTAGCGGACCAGCTCTTCAGATTTGCAGCCGGGACAGACCGCTTTTTTCTTGTTTGAGAGCGAGAACAGGTTCTTGCATGATGGACAGGAGAAGATCTCATAGGATTCTTTCTTATTGACTGTTCCATACATGACCTCAAATGACACCTTGCATGCAGAGCATGATGCCGCGTATCTGTTCAACATTGTTGATCACCTGTTTTTTGGATAGTATAATATATTCTATCGGAAGCCAAAGATCGCCTCCAGATTCACTCTGATAGTAGCTTTTTTGTTTCCTGATGCAGCTTTCAGGAATTCCATGATCAGTATCTGGTAGAACTCCGAGACCGCATGGAAATTAAACATCTCAACGTTTGGTATTCCCATTATCTTCAGGATGTAATCGATATTATCGACCTTCAGGCCGAGAAGCCGAAAGAGAGCCTCAAGATCGGTCCTTCGGTTGCCTGTCCTATCGACAAGGATCTGCGGAGGCGCCTCTTCGAAAGGATCTTTTGCATTAGCCTTCCCTTGATCGACAAGACCCTGGAAATGCTCATCAGACTGTTTGATGAAAAAGAACACATCACTCTTCTCCTCATTCTGGTTCACCCTGAATGTCGCACCCGATCTCAGCGTCTTATGCGGACTGATGAATTCATCCTCAAAAAAGTACTTGCCTTTGAATTCTTCATATGACAGGGGTGTGAAGTAGAGTTCCTGCCCGTAGGTATCGCCGATTATCCTGACGAAAGCAGGGAGGAGAATATTGAAGAACTCGCTGATGGCAGAGAGCTTCATCTCATCAAGTTCAGTCTTGTTCTCCGGTTCCATCTCCATCATGCTGCGTATGAGCGTGTTGGCGAAATCAAGTGCGATCTCCTTATCCATGACCATCATGAGCAAACCTTCAAGCATATTGGAGCATTCAAACCCGAACTTGATCTTCTCTTCATCAAGTATGGGCTGAAGCACCATATCCATATTAGCCTCATCGACATTCTCCAGCCGCTCTATCTTGACATCTGATTCTGCCTTTATCATCGATTCAACCTTCTCGACCGCTTCGTTCATAGAAAATTTCAGGAGATAGAGGATCTCCATGTTCCTCACCCGGGATTCATCGTAGAAGCGGGAATACATGGTCCTGATGATCTTCTGTCCGAATGCTATCTGGTCTTTCTTGTTCAACGCAGACAGATCCTTGACATGATACTTATGATAGTACTGCTCAAAGAGCGATTTGGACATGAGTCCGCCAAACTGCCCTTTGAAAAAGTCCATTACCAGTTCCTGTGTTGTCTGTTTCATTTTCGAAAAACCCTCTCCAGCGGGTCATACGGGTTGAACAATGTTCTAGCCTCTCCCTGCAAGGTTTCTGTCTTCCCCATGATAAAGAACCCATTATCGTTGAGCATCTCATAGAAATCGAGATAGAGCCTTGTCTTGATCTCCGTCTGGAAATAGATCACCGTATTTCTGCAGAAGATGACATCAACATTCTTCGGGCGTGATGAAGAGAGCACATCCCCCCTCTCAAAGGTCACATAGCGCTTAAGCTCTTGCTTGATATCATAGCTTTCCGTCGTCTTGGTGAAATATCTGCTGATACAGGCCTCATCCATTTCCCGCAGCTGCTGCTCTGCATATGATCCCTTCTTTGCCAGCTCGACAGTGGCCGCATCATAATCTGTTCCGATGACACGCAAGGATATCTCGCTGAAGCGATCACCGAGCGCTTCCATAAAACAGATGACGATGGAATAGGACTCCTCTCCAGTTGAACAACCGGCGCTCCAGACGCGGATGCCTGTCTGGTGCTTTGAGAGCTTGCTGTCGACAAGATAAGGGATTATCTTTTCCTGAAACGCGTCCCACATCGATCGATCCCTGAAAAAATGGGTCACATGGATCGTGAGTTCCCTATCGAGTGCATCATGCTCTTTAGGATCTGATTGGAGAAGAGCAGCATAATCCTTGTAGCTGTTCATGTTCTTTGCCCTAAGCCGCGTGTCGATGCGCCGTGAAAGAAACGTATCCGTATAGTTTTCACAGCTGAAGCTGAGCAACCGTGATATCTGCCGCTTCAGCGTGTCAAAATTCTCAGGATCTTGGGCGAGGATCATATCTCTTCCACACCTTCTTTTGTCTTTATGCTGAACATCCCTGTCGAAAGGTCGAAACGTACGGTCCGTCCCACTGAACCTCCCGTCCTTTCGGCGCGCAAGGATATCCCTAACGACTTGAGTATCGCTGAGACAGACTCTACATTGCGCCGTCCGATATCCAGCGTCTGTTCCTTGCTCAAAGTAGGAAACATATGAGCTCCTCCGGCAATCTTGGCGCGAAGATTCTTCACATCGCAGCCTTTCTGCTCAAGATCCTTGACCATGGCTGGAACTGCCAGGTTCGCATATTTGTTAGGATTTTGCGCATCTTTGCTGTGATCATCATCAATCTCAGGAAGCATCACATGCGCAAGGCCTCCGGTCTTCTTGCCTGCATCATATATCGCGACACCGACACAGGAACCTAGTCCAAGCGATACCAGAGTGAGCGGAGCCTCGGCTACTTCATACATCCCCATTTCCACTAATATCTCATCATCTGCCGTTCTCTTCACCTGTATTGTGTTCTGACTCCATAATTATCATGGAGCGATTTGAGCAATTTCTTCAATGAAGGCACATCAAAGACGATGACGACAACGCCATCTATGCCTTGCTCCTCGACTCCGATCTCTTCGCGCACCAGCAAGATCTCATCGGAATGCTTGCTCAGCTTCGCGAGAACAAAATCGATGAGAGCCTGCGCCATGTCTGTCGCCGTATGCGGCGGCGAGGGGGTCACTTTCATGTTCAGCATATCTGCAAGAGAATTCAGATAGGCACCGATAACGACATTGGACATCTCTTTTATCGCAGATTCTTCCATCTCTCCGATACGCTCTATCTCCTCTACCTTCTTTCCAAGCATGGTCGCTGAGAGTTTCTTTGCAGAATCTTCAGGAAAAACAAACAAGGCTTCTCCTGAAAGATCGCCACCAATATCCAGATAGATGCCCGAGACTATGGACTCTGGCCCGTCAAGCTCTTTTGCAAAATCCTGCAGAGGGACAAACTTGGTCTCAGGGATGTTTATGTCAACTCTTTTGTTGAGAAGATTTGACAGCGCAGTCGCTGCGTTTCCTATACCCACATTGCCGCATTCTCGAAGAGCATCATACTCTGTTTCAGTCAATTCCAATTTGTCTTTTACCATGATCAACATCAACTCACATCATTCTTGTCTGCTTCTTTCATGT
>JBMCSP010000063.1:0-5228 GCA_048624455.1 Nanobdellota archaeon | reverse complement strand
AACAAGGATAATGTCAATGAGATCCTCAGGGCTATGCTCGAGCGTAGGAGCATGCCAAAGCTCAAGCACCGTGATGTTGATGGCGAGACCGGCAAAGAGGATCGCTATCTCGAAAACGGCAGCGACGATGACGACGATGAAGAGTATGGGGACGACGGATACGAGGACGACTCAGCCGAAGAAGAGGTTGACAGCACAGATGCCTTAGATGACGGAGAGAAAGATCCGTATGATGCTGAAGAGGAAGACGAGAACGACCAGAGGACGCTTGATAATTTTTGAATCTTTTGGGCATTACGATACTACATTATGATGCATGATGGAAAACGATATCATTGAACGGATCACGGAAGTGGCAAAGAACATCCACAAGATGATCCTGAAGCGGGAGAAGCCGACGATGAAGCTTCCGATCAGGTCTCTTGATAATGTTACCTATAATCCTGCTGACGGCTACTTTGAGATGAAGGGCCGCGAGAAAATGCGTACGCTGACGGCCTCGACGGTCAAGACATTCGCCCAGACACTCCTCATGATGAAGGAGTCAAAAGCTCTTGTCGAGACAGATGATCAGGCAACAAAGCGAGAGATGTATTATATCTCCAAGAACTGGGGAGACGCTCGATTCAAAGAGCAGACCGAATCAGACTCCGTCATGGATGATATCGAGGCGATGCTTCATGTCAACAGAGAGCAGATGCGCTTCATCCCTGAAGAGAAAGGAGGCGCTGTTGCAGGCCAGCTCATCGTCGTCGATGAAGATCAGGAAACCGGCGAGAAGATCGAGATCGACTGCACCCGCTTCGGAAGCGGTGCGTATTCTATCCCTTCCCGGGTCGAGAACCTTCAGTTCAAGACGAAGGCAAAATTCATCCTTGCTATCGAGACATCCGGTGCCTTTGAGAGGTTGAACAAGCACAAGTACTGGAGGACGGCAAACTGCATCATCATCGCTATGGCAGGAGTGCCTACACGCGCGACACGCCGGTTTATCAGAAGACTTTCTGATGAGACGAAAATACCTGTCTTTGTCTTCACAGATGGGGATCCATACGGATACCTTAACATCTATCGTACTTTGAAGGTGGGTTCAGGAAATGCTGCGCATATCAACCAGTACTTCTGTGTCCCTGATGCAAAATTCATCGGCGTCACTCCACAGGATATCCTTGACTATAACCTACCGACGCACCCGCTCAAAGAAGTCGATATCAAACGTCTGAAGGATGGCTTAAAAAACGACCCGTTCGTCCAGGAGCATAAGAAATGGCAGAAATCGCTCAATCAGATGCTCAAGCTCAGGAAGAGGGTCGAGCAGCAGGCGTTCGCGGCGCATGGCCTGAATATGGTCATCGAAAAGTATCTTCCTGACAAAATAGCGGACCAGAAAACCTGGCTGCCGTAAATTTTTCTGCACTTTTTCTGCTGTTTTTAGAATTTCTTTTAGATGTACAATGACTTATATGCTTCTTTGATGATTTTTTCAGTCTCATCAAAGCCGATGCAGGCATCGGTTATCGAGACGCCAGGTTTGAGTGTCGATGCATCAAATCCTTTCAGATCATGCGGGATCTTCTGATTACCTTCATGATGTTCGATTCGATCATGACACCTGCAACATAGTTAAAGCCGTTGTTCATGCTTTCCACAACATCCCTCAAAACCCTTGCCTGGTTCTTATGATTCTTTTGAGAATTGGCGTGGCTACAATCGACGATGATGCTAGTCGAGATATTATTTGTATCTAGCCCTTTCTTCACTTCTTCAAGTGAATCCCTTCCGTAATTGGTCCCGTTGCTTCCTCCGCGAAGGATGATATGGGTGTCGCTATTGCCTTTTGTCCTGATCATGCAGGTTGTCCCTTTTTGGTCGATACCGACGAACGTGTGCTGCTCTCGTGCTGCAAGTATTGCATGGATCGCTGTCTGGAATGTGCCGGATGTCTCGTTCTTGAAACCTGTCGGGATGCTCAGGCCGGAGACCATGTGCCTGTGCTTTGGTGATTCAGTTGTTCGTGCTCCGATGGCTGCCCAAGAGATGAGATCATCGATGTACTGGGGTGTTATAGGATCAAGAAGCTCAGTCGCTATAGGGACTCCTATCTCAGTGATATCGAGCATAAGCTTTCGTGCTATAGCATACCCTGCGTTAGAATTGTCTGTCCCGTCAAGATAGGGATCATTGATGAGTCCGCGCCATCCGCCGATAGTTCTTGGTTTTTCAAAATAGAGCCGCATCGCGATGACTATCTTGTCGTTGACACGGTCTGCATGTTTTTTGAGCCTTTTTGCATAGTCGATCGCTTCATCAGGGTTATGGATCGAGCACGGACCGACGATGAACAGTTTTCTTTTGTCTATCTTGTTGATGATGTCGCTTATCGCTTTTCGATATGAGTTTACTTTTTCAGCAGAACTGCTTGGTGCAGGAAACTTTGCCTTGATCTCTTGTGGTGGCTGCAATGGCTCATAAGAGCTGATGTTTTTGTCCGTCAGGTTTTTCTCATCCATAGATGCTGCACTATCATTGAGTTATTAATTGTTTTGTTCACAAAACCTTTCAATTTAAATACATGAATCTTTTTTCCTATTTAAGTTGTTCATCATGGCATCAGAATTAGTTGTTGATGTGGTCAACCGCATGCTTGCGACCCTGACCCTTGCTGGGCAGGTCTTCATCGTCATCCTTATAGGGATGCTTTTTGTGAAGAGGAAGGATGAGTCTGCACTGTTGCGCTATGTGAAAGAGCGCGCACTCCTTTTTGCGTTCATCATTACAGTGGTCGCGACTGCAGGAAGTCTTTTCTGGTCTGAAGTTGTGGGTTATACACCATGCAAGCTTTGCTGGTTCCAGAGAGTCTTCATCTATCCGCAGGTCGTCCTTCTCGGAGTCGCCCTGTTGCGCAAAGAGAAGAAGATAACGCGCTACATCATCCCGATCTCTGTCATAGCCGGCTTGATCGCCGCATATCACTATCTCATGCAGATAGGCGCAGCGCCAGCGACATCCTGCTCAGTCGTTGGCTTCTCTGTGGATTGTTCAGAAACGTTTGCCATGCACTACGGTTATATTACCAACCCGCTGATGGCGCTGACAGCGGCCGTCCTTATCATCCTGTTCATGCTGTTCCTGTCAAGAAAGAGAGATTAGCTGTTTTTCTTCTCTGCTTCTTCCATCAGCCGCTTTTTCTTTTTCTGCAGCTCTTTGAGGTTCTCGTCGAGCACTTTCACAAATTTCTCAAACTTCTCCTTGTCTTCTCCGCTCGTAAAGATATTGGGCAATTCCTTTTTGATGCAGTGGTCGAGGATGTATTCTGAGAATCCGATGTTGTTGTCCCATTCAAGCGGCGTCGTGAAATGCCAGGGGAAGCAGGAGATGATGCAAGGTGATGTCTCTTTGAATAGCTTCTTGTTTTCCTGGATAGCGATGTCGTAGAGATGGACGAGGCTCAGCCAGGTGTTGATGAGATTCTTCTGTGCTTCAGAGAGGAACATGAAATACTCGCCGCGCGGCGCCCAGAACGGGAAAGGATCTGTCTCGTGTGATAGCGGTTCCCATGATGCAGGTCCGATCGATTCGATCTCACCAGTGATCTCACCATCCTTGATGAAGAGCTTTTCTGCCTTGGCGTCGGCAAGCGCAGGGATTTCCTTGATGCGCGGCCCGAATTCCTGGAGCGCATTGCGTGATTCTCCGTTCTCCATGTCGCGCGCTATGATGGCCGGATCGATGTCCATCTGCTCAAAAAAGGTGAGCAGGGCCTTATCATCCCGGAACGCTTTACGGGCATTGTTCCAGTCGACTTCATGAGGAACGAATGCGGGCGGTTTCTGAAAGTAGGGTGCACCCATGAGTGCGTCTTTGATGATGACAGAAAAGACTGCAAGTTTGTTGTTGTGGTAGCGGTAGAACCCAGACACTGTGTCTTCAGAGATGCACCTATCAGGGATCATGATCGTGATATCGGGAAAGATGTCTGAGATGATCCTGAGTGTCCGCTCATCAATAGCCCCTTCCGGTGGAAAGAAGACTTTCGGCTCGCCGAAGAATTTGAGTACGGTCTTATAGTCTTCTTCGATCTGCATCTCGATGAGAGTGTTGGAAAGGAGCGGAAGGATGGGATGGGAGTATGCGCTGAAGGCGATATCCACATTGCCGTTGAGCATGGCTTGTCTGATGTTTCGCACGAACTCACCAAAGAGCGGTTTCGTCCTCTCGTTCTCGTTCCAGGCGTCGAGCGTCCATCCCTGAATCTGTATGGTGTGCTTGCAGTAACCATGGACCAGTGCTCTTGAGAGGGGAAGAAAGACCTCTTCCAGATTTTTGATGACCCAGTCGGGTATGCTGTCCTTGAAGAACGGCTGGTATGCGTGCATAAAATCAAAGATCTTCATCGTATCACTTGAGATGATATGGTGTTAATAAAAGTTATCATACAGGAAACGATGTGTGAAGGCAATGGGTATAAGGTCGACCGTGGGTAAACCTTAGGAAAACGTTGCGGAAGGTCGGCTTCTGCGGAGCCGCAGTTTCTTGAAAGAAAGCGATGCATATGTGTTCGAAGCTCTATTGCCTGATGCACTGCAATGATTAAATACTTGAAAAACTTCACTTTTGCTATGGATATCACAAAACAGATCGAAAACAGCGAGCTCTCTGATTTTTCGAAGAGAGTCTATCTGTGTCTTCTTGCAGTGCCGAAAGGGAACGTCACGACATACAAGGCGCTTGCAGAAAAAGCAGGGACGCATGGCTACCGTGCCATAGGCATGGTGATGAATAGAAATCCTTTTTCACCCGCAGTCCCTTGTCATAGGGTTGTTGCAAATGATGGATCGCTGCACGGGTTTGCAGGCGAACTGGCCGAAAAAGAGCAGATGCTGCATAATGAAGGCGTCCCTGTCGTCAACGGCAAAGTGCCGGAAAAATTCATTCTTCGGTGTCTTTGAGGCTCAAATAATGCAAGGATTTAAAAACCATCCCTCATTCTACTCATCATAATCAGAGTTTATGGCAATTTGTCGTTAGAACATAAGAACACACAATTTGAGCTAATTCTGAGAAAACTAAAGTACTAGAGGTAAGAAACATGAATGGAACAGTTAAGTTTTTTGACGATATGAAAGGATTTGGATTTATTGCAGGAGAAGACGGAAAGGATGTCTTTGTCCACATCTCTGCACTTGAGCCAGGCGTATCGCTTGAAGAGAATGACGCTGTCACCTTTG
>JBMCSP010000062.1:0-5307 GCA_048624455.1 Nanobdellota archaeon | reverse complement strand
GTGAGTGAAACGAACGGAGTTCTAGTCGCTGTTAAACTCCCCGTAGGGTCGAGTATCGCAGCGAAGCGAGAAACGGAGAAGTCCCATTTAGAGGCAAAAAATATAACTTACTATATACTTCTATACGTAATGAAAGATTTCATCAAAATGTTATTTCTTTATTTGAAGTATTTTTTCAAGGAAAAATGCGATGCCATGATAAAACTCCATGTACATTATAGAGAAATGGAGCTTATGGCGTGCATTTATCGAGCAGAATATTTATATCACAAATTTATAGAACAAAAACCAAAAATAATCAAAATATCTCTTAAAGATAATGATCCTGAAGCTCCATTTCGAAAGCAATTTCATCATATTTCTGGATTTAATTTTGGCTTTCATTATGTGGTCAAATTAAATGATATGATTTATGATTCAAATCTATTCTTAAATAAACCAATAACAGAAACGGATTATTTTAAACACGTTATTAGCTATAAAAATAATAACGAAATAATAAAAAATGAATTTCGGGCAAAATATACGTTTGGTGAGGTTAAAAGACATCTTGAAAATACACAATACAAAAATGCCTCTAAATGGGATTGAGTTTAACACCTATTATATGATGTGGAATTTCATATAATACGAAAGTCTTCCGATTTTTCAAGGGTCAAATTAATTAAAGATGTTCTCTACAAGCTCCCACATGGATGAATCAAAAGATATCACAAAAAACGATGCAAAGATTATCGAAAAATTGAACGAGATGAAACTACGCGGTTTCACACAAAAAACGATCAAAGCATACACCTATCATTACAATCGTTTCAAAAAATCAAACAAAACAAGAGACGAATACATCAGATGGATGATCGAAAAAGGATACGCCACTGCATCAACACGACTCGCAAGCACTGCAATCCAATTCTTTACAGGCAAAGAACCCAACGTGTTCATCCCAAAAAAAGAAAAAAAACTACCGCACGTCCTCTCTAAAACTGAAATAAACAAAATGATCTCTTCACTCCCTAGCATAAAACACAGACTTGTTATCTCATTGTTATACTCCTCAGGAATGAGACTCTCTGAACTCATTAACCTAAAACATACCGATATCAATTTTGTACGAAACATCATCCATCTTAAAGAAGCTAAAGGAAGAAAAGATAGAATTACCCTTCTCTCAAAGAAAGTGAAGAAAATGCTCAGAGAAACAAACTTTGGAAACATATACGTTTTTGAAAACAACGGCAAGAAATATTCCTCAAAATCAGTCTATGAAATTGTGAAAAAATCTGCAAAACGCGCGGGTATAACAACGAATGTCCATCCGCACATCCTCAGGCACTCTTTTGCAACTCATTTACTTGAATCTGGGACTGATATTAGATACATACAAAAACTCTTAGGTCACGCAAGGCTCGAAACAACATCAATATACACATATGTTGCAAATGAACATTTGAAGATAAGAAGTCCACTCGATTAAAACAATCAAAAGACTCCACCTCAACAAAATTTATAAACCACATTCACCGCTATGTATGCATGTCAGCAGAGATCGATCCAAACGATATCATCGAAAATTACCACAAGGCAAAAGAGCCGTCACCGCGACTCTGCAGAAAATGCAGGGGAGAGCTCAAAAAGAAGGGTGTACGGACGTCTGCATCAGTCAACTATACGGTATGGATCTGCAAGAAGTGCGATGCTGAGGAGCTTGAGTTCCAGGGTCTTGACAAGGATGCTGAGCAGGCTATCGAGAAGCAGAACGCTGAGAAAAACTTTGATTAAAGAAAGCAAGTTCTACCAATAGATCTTCTCTTTCTCTAACAATTTCTAAGAGTCCATTGGACAGCATGCGAGACGCTCTTCTCCAGAGATCCGTTCCTTTCGGCAGGTTTAGCCAATCCACAGGACACAGGACATCTGTTGATTTTTCTTTTAAAGCAAAAGCGCTTCTATCCTTGTATGAATAACAATCGGTGGTACTGATGGCAAATACGATCTCAAAAGATACACCTCTTATCGAAATAACACTGCGAAAGTACGAGAAGCCCTACTTTGATGACAAGCGGGACCTGGTTCGAAAATTCTGCCTTAGCCTTGGCATCCTCCAGCCGGGAGACTCGCGGGACGTCATCGTCGATGTCTTGTTTGCGATGCTCCTTGCAAAGCAGGAAAAGAAAACACTCTCCTCAGAAGAGATCAAGGATTACGTCGTGAATATCCGAAAAGAGCGCAACCTTCCTCAGCAAGGTGTCGCCTCATCAAACATCCGGCGCCAGATAAAGCGGCTGCGTGACCTGACTCTCGTGGAAAAAGTGAGGAACTCATACCGGATCGCAGAATTCGGGCGAGTCAGCGAGATCTTTGAGGACAAGCTGCAAAAATACATCATCCCCTCGATCATCGACCGTGTCAGAGAATACAACCGAAAGATCGATGATGAGTTCGTATAGATGCATGTATGATTCCTAGCGAAGATTTATAATGCCTCAATCCTTTTCCAAGATATGGCAAAACGTCAGGACAGAGAAAACCCACTGCTCAATATCATGCTTAATGTGGTCATTCCTGTCCTCATCATGACGCAGCTCAATGAGCGCCTCGGGGCTCTTCCAGCACTGGCTCTTGCTCTGCTGTTCCCGGTCTCTTACGGTGCCTATGATCTGTTGTCCCAGAAGAGATGGAATGTTTTTTCACTCATCGGTTTCATCAGTATCCTCCTGACAGGAGGAATCGGACTTCTTGCTCTTGATAAGGGATGGCTCGTTATAAAAGAGACCGCTGTTCCCCTCGTGCTTGGCATCATCGTCCTTATCTCACAGAAGATGAAGAAGCCTCTCATGATGATCCTGCTTGACCAGATCTTTGACATGAAAAAAGTCAAGAAACTCTATGCAGAACAAGGAAAAGCTGGACATTACAGGAATCATATGAAATACAGCAGCTATTTCTTTGCTCTAACGTTTTTTGTCTCAGCCATCCTGAATTTCCTCGTCGCAAGCATCATCCTTGTCAGCGAGCCGGGAACGCCCGCCTATACTGAAGAGATCGGCCGCATGACAGCGCTCAGCTACCCCATCATCGTCGTTCCGACGATGGTCATGATGGTCGGCTTGATGTTTTATCTTATCAGGACGATCGAGAAGCATACCAAGAAGCAGATCATTGAGTTTCTGCGGATCTGAATGTGTTCGATCTGAAAGAAGTGAGCCGTGGAGGATTCGAACCCCCGTCAATCGGTCCGAAGCCGACCGCACTATCCAGACTATGCTAACGGCCCACATTGAAAAGAATGCGGGTACTCTGAGAAGGAAAGAATAACTGCTCATTTAAAAATCTATACGTCCAGAACCTTCTTCGCTTCTTTGTATCCGACGTTAAGGATCCTTTGCATCTCTCCCTTGCGCTTCGGTCTGACTGGTCCGACAGGAGGTCTGATGAGATAGAAATTCTTGTGCTTTTGCATGTGCTCCTCGACTTTCTCGAAATGGAACTGGCGCTGAGCGATTGAGATCGCCTGCTGCATGACCTGGACTTTCCTGATCCGCTCATCCTTATCATCGATGAAGTTGAAGTTAGCCATGGAGACATCGACGCCGATGATATAGTCATACTTGCGCTTATCAAGCGTATCAAGGCACATAGGATTCACGAGGCCCCCGTCAACCCAGATCCTTCCGTACTTCTCCAATGGCATGAAGACTGCAGGGATCGCTGTGCTTGCCCTGATCGCATCAAGGATCTTGATCTCTTTGTCTTTGATGACCTCTGAGTGATCGCTTGCTTTCAGTCCCACAGGCGTAAAGATGTATTCCTTTCCGCTGAGAAGATCGACAGTGTTGATGACAAGCTTGATCTTTGTGTCCTGAAACGTCTTGTCTCCTATGGCCTTCCTGAGCTCTTTCTTGACACGGTTGCCCCTCAAAAAACCGGGGCCGATGATCTTGATGTCAGCCATGTTGGACATCTTGAGCTTGTTCTCTTTTGCGAACGCGACCATCTCGGTAGAAGTGTAGCCCAAAGCGACAAGCGAAGCGGTGATAGAGCCGAATGAGGTGCCGACGACCGTCTTGACGATGATATTCTTCTTCTTCAGAAAGGTCTCGATCGCCTTGTACGCGCCAAGCTGCGCAAACCCTCGTAAGGCTCCGCCGGAAAAGACCAGCGCTGCTGTTTTCATATGCAGATTGTGAGCAGAGCTCTATTTAATACTTTGCATAAGGAAATTGTCGAGAAAAAAGGATTATCTACAGTTTTTCCTGATTCTTGGTCAGGCGTGTGATGTATCCAGCGATGATATTTTTCAGCTTCTTAGAGGATACACTGATCTTGGACTGGAGAATCTGCTTGTTCTCCTCATAGTTGTCCGTGAATGCATCTGGGTAAGCCTTCATGACATCCTTGGATGCCCGCTTGATCTTGCTTGTCTTGATTCGTCCCACGTAATCACCTACTCTTTGCGAATAACAGGGTATTTATAAATGTTATTGTTGAAAGACCTTGCACAGAACGAAAAGCCATCTAGAATACTGTCAGGGAATCATAAACGTTTCTGCATTTCTTTTTCTGTCTTGCGAAGATTTGAGATTGCAGATTCTGCCTGTGGGTATCCTTTGATTGTCTTATCTATCTCTGCAGAATACATAGTGTTTGCCTTAGTGATTGTTTTATCTCCTTTTTGCTTAAGGCCCACTGTAAGATATAACCAATCTTCTTCTTTGGTTGCAGATAAAAGCATCAAAGTATCATCAAGCATGCAGATAGGAAGACTATTTGGCCCCTCATACTTTGCTGTTGTCCCAAATCCAAATTTCTGCCTATACGGATATATTTTTTCGACATCGTAGCCCGCCTCACGGAATCGTTCTGCAAATCTGAAAGAAGGGTCGATGATAAGTGGATCTTTCTTGTGAAAATAGTCTTGTGAACAATATACTGCATTTTCTTCTTGACAGGGGATACTATCGTCAAACAAGAGTATGAAATAATGCCGTCCTGAAGTGAAAAAATGAGGATCATGACCCTTTGCCAGAAATGCTCTTCGCGGCATCTCATTATCTAAACGTCGCTTTAGTGATGCGGAAAGATAAAGACAGGTACCTCTTTTGGTCTCTCTCATAGGCTGAAGAAAATCATATATCTCTATAGAACTATCGCGGTTCTGTACTGCTTTGAGCTGCTTATCCACAGGATTAGGTTCTTCATATGTATACTCAGCTAGCAGGTCAGACAACTCTCTTGAATTCATACGGGTGCAAATCAGCTGCTTTTTTTAAATCTTCGTAATAACCTCCTTTTCCTCTTTTCCCACTG
>JBMCSP010000061.1:0-5310 GCA_048624455.1 Nanobdellota archaeon | reverse complement strand
CAGGTTGCGGTTCAGGTTCTTCTGAAACCCTAGTCTCTTCCTCATCGACCTTTTCGACACCTTCCTGGATTATCCTGAAGAGCGCCTCCTTGCCTTCCGGCTGGGATCGATGACGCTTCAGGATCGCCTTGCGGACATTCCGGTAGGCCCTGAGCTCGATGAGGCACTTGCTACTGTAGCGCAGGATATCTCCACCGACCATATGCACCTTGTCTTTCTCCTCAAACGATGAGTAGACCTGGTTCGTGACAAGGATGGGAATCTTTCGCTTCCTCGCAATCTCTGATAGGTAGGAGAGCTGGCGTCCAAGCTCTTTATTGATCCCATAGACATCCTCTGAGCTTCTTCCCATCTCAAGACGGTAGAGCATCGCGATGGAATCGACGACGACAAGACCTATCTTATCGGTGATGAGCGACTTGAGTTTATCAAAGACAACTTTCTGCTCCTGAAAATTGACCGGTTTGAAGAAGACCATGTTCTCAAGGACCTGCTTTGGATCCTCGCCTCGTGCTTCAGCGACCTGGCGCAGACGTTCAGGAGAGAAGCTTCCATCCGTATCAATGTAGACGACCTTGCCGCCCTTCGTGACCACATCGACTGCAGTAAGGATGCAGAAATTCGATTTGCCGACACCGGCAGGACCATACATCGTCGTTATGACGTCTTTTTCTATGCCTCCGGAGAGCTCGTCGAGAACCTCGTTGCCTGAAGAGATGAAGTGTTCTGCCATGATAAAGCAGGAAGCCGTCGCGATTTATAAAGATACGTATGACAAAAACGAAGGATCTTCACCATGATGTTTTGGATTTATCCGTAGCATTGCAGTCCTTTTATAAAACACAACAGCCAAAAACAGATCACAAGAATCAAAGGAGGTCATCATCATGAAACATGCAGGAATAATCATAACCGCGACAACAGTGGTCACCGCCACACTTGTTTTCGGCATCTTCTTCGGACCGTTCGGTCTGGCAGATGATGCAGGAGAGAACAGCACAGGAGACCAGGCAGACAGCATCACGTCATTCGAAGACTGTATCGCTGCAGGAAATCAGATCATGGAATCATATCCGCGGCAATGCAGGACTGCCCAGGGAGAACTTTTCATAGAAGAGCATGATCAGGAGCCTGTCGCATGCACCAGGGAATACAGGCCTGTCTGCGGTGCGGATGGCGAAACATACAGCAACCGATGCGTAGCAGAAGAACAGAACGGTGTCGAGATCGTTCATGAAGGACAGTGTGAAGCAGAGGGTAAAAGCGATGGCGATGAAGCTGTCGTATGCACCATGGAATATATGCCTGTCTGCGGAAGCGATGGCCAGACATACAGCAACCGCTGCATGGCTGAGCAGGGAGCAGGCGTCGATGTTGTCCACGAAGGAGAGTGCTGATCCTAACGATCATTTTTCTTTTTTCTTGATCCTTTTTCTTGATTCTTATTGATACCTGAAAAGATAGTTCCGCATATGATATCCATGGCAAGATATATAAAAGAGCAGAGCAGGAAAAACATTATGACAAAGATAAGCGTCATCATTATCGTGCTTCTTGGAATCATCTCTAGCCTTCTGCTCGCCGCCTGCGATAATCCTATCCCGAAAAACAGGATCTTTCGTGAGGAACAAGACGAAGGATTCAGCGCAGCTGATGCAGAGAAGATGGCGCGATCATTTGTCAAGAACAGCTACCAGTTCGTCGCCTACCAGGGCTCAAAACTCCATCTTGACGAGAAGCGCAGCACTATCGATGGCTATGAGTTCGTCTTCACGTTCGACGTCGATTCAGATAAGCTCCCCGAGCATGTCTCGAGCATCACAATGACCATACCTGTCGTTGACGCAGAGATCACAAATATCAGCATGCTTGAGAATACAGAGTAGCACGACAAATATCATCTAAGGAATTCTGCAGGCTGCATCATCCGATATAATTAGAATCAAGACGCTTGTGGTTTTCCTGCTGCATCTCGCCAAGTTCTTCTACAGCCTTGAGCTCTTTCTCGATGGTTTCGATCTCCTTGTCAAGCTCTTTGAGATTGATGCGGAAATCCAGCTGCCTTGAGAGATAGGAGAGCATCGCCTTGGATGTCTTGACGCCGACGAACATAGGATGGGCAAGCGTCTCGCCAAGCAAGCATAACCCTTTCTGTCCCTTGAGCCGCGAAAGTGCGACAAGGATTCCTGAGACGCCGACGATGGGTCCGACCACCCCATAAAGCTCTGTCTTGATGCCAGGAGCCAGATACTTCTTGACCGCTTCCTTCGTCGTCCCGGTCAGATACAGCTGAGGATTCGCCGGAAGCTCTTTGAGGCCGATGCCGCCGAGCGTCATTATCTCCTTGCATCCGTATTCAGCAGCGACGCTCAATGTCCTTCTGCAGAATGAATAGCATGAAGGCTCATCGACCGGCTGGGTATCGCCTGCAAGGAAGAGAAGGTCACGCCCATTACGTGACTTCTTGTAATAGATCTCGATCTTTGGGAGTTCCACAAGATTCTCATCATTGACAAAGACCGAATGAGGAAGGTAATACGAGAAGACGTTATACAGCTTCTTTGCTTTCAGCTTCTCGATCATGAAATCGACAGCGATCTTTCCTGCATTACCTATGCCGGGAAGCCCTTCGATAAGAAGAGGATCTTCAAGATTAGGACGCTTCTCCGGAACTTGTGAAAACACCCACTCCATAAAGACGTTTTAGAGGTGGAGACTATTTAAATCTTATTGTCGCTCGTATCCGGACAGAGACGATTTTCAGACAGCCGACAACAGATTTATAATCTTGGATGGTTTCCGCAGACCATGTTCAGATTCTTTGCAAAAAAGAAAAAGAAGAAAGGCAAGAAGGCCAAACGCATCGCATACCTTGAGCAGGAGCTGAAACGCAGAGACGGGCGGATCCAGGAGCTGAACGAGAAAAACACCCTTCTTCTCAAGACGACCATGCGGCAGTCCAGAGAGATCATCGACCTGAAGGAGACGCTTCAACGTTTCCACGAAGCAAGCCGGAGGAAACAATCACGTCACGATGAGTCCTAAGCTTTCCTTTGCGATCTCTTTCGCACGCTTGAGCGGCTCATCACCATCTGCGTAAAGGGTCAATAAGGGTTCATTCTTCTCCACCCTGTCAAGACGCTTCTTATGGACAAAGAGATCAGCAGCAGAGGCTATCCTTTCAAGCACAGATTCATCGATGTCGGAGATGATTCCGGTACTCTTCGAGCGTATTACCGTCTTATGGGCAGGAATCGATACGTCATCTGCAACGATGGCCCGCTTTCCCTGAAGCCTGCAGATCTTTCTGAAATGGTCATATGCCTGACCCGAGGAGAGCACTTCTCTTGCAATCTTGTCTCCCGAACGCCTCTTGAGCGATTCGATAGCAAGCGACGCCAGACTAAGAGATTCCTTGCGAAGCTTTTGTGACTGACCAGCATCGTTCTTGAGGACAGAAAGGATCTCCCGTGCGCACAAAGGAGCTCCATACGATCTTGTGGCAAGCGATCCAAGATCTACAAGCGAGGCATCACCTTTGATGTGCATCCTATGCATCATACGCTCCAACATCCGTTTGAGCTGCTCTGCATCCGAACGGGACCGCAGTGCAGGACTTCTTCCATACGGCAAAGAAAGGAAAAGATGCGAGCAATGCATGGCTTTAGCTTCAGCAAGCGTCGCGGCGACAATGAGACCTAAAGGGTATGCATGAAAAGGAAGCTCGATGCTCCTGAGCCGGGAGAATATAGGAAGCGCTCCTGAAGCTTCATGGGATGTCACGATCATGCCGTTCGCCTTGACGAATCGATCGAACGATGACGGATCATCAGACAGCCTGCACAAGAGCGAAGCAGCATCCGCAACAGCATCATCAACAAGACCTGATGTAGGGATCCCCAGAGATCCGGTTATCATCCTTGCGATGAATGGTGCGAGAGAGCTCTCGCCGGAAGGATAGCGCAGGTCGATAAACGGGTATCGGTCAAACTTTAAGCTTGCACCGGTCTGGATTCCTGCCAGGACAGCTGCCTCGATCTCCTTGTCGCTCATGCCATTGGTATAGCACGCAGAGAGGAAGTAGCCGATCTCAGCATCATGGACGTTTCCTTCAAGGATATCGGTGATCAATGAATAGAATTCTGTATCAGTAAGCTCTTTGCCGTCAAGCTTTCTCTTTATGTAACTGAGAGAGTGGGGCTTCTCCCCAAGCAGGACAGTTACCGACTGGCCGCTACGGACCTTCAGCTGAGCCTTGAGCCCTTCTGATATGCCGACTTCTCCTCGCTTGAGAAAATGATAGGTATTCATGATGTCGACGATCGCTGTAGCCTCTTTGCGCCCGGTCTTGAGCAGTACCCGATCATTTGCCCTGATCCGCAATGCACGAGCCTCATCGGAATGAAGAAAACAGATGGCATGATCGCCTGCCGAGATGCCAAAGGTCTTGACCTTGCATTTCATGAGAGATCACCGCAACTGGTTGATGTGCTCCTTGTATATGCCTAGTGTTGAGATGAAAAGTGCCATGATAAGCGGACCAAGAAGGATTCCTATGATGCCAAAAACAGAGATCCCTCCAAGAACGCCGACGAGCGCAAGAACCGGATGGAGCTGCGCCCTATCGCTGATGAACTTGGGCTTGATGATATTGTCGATCGTCGAGATGATGACTGTCCCATATATGACCAGACCGATACCCATCCAGACACCGCTCATGTCATTAGAGACAGCCGATGCGATGATCTTGATCGTCGCTATAGGCATCCAGACACTAAAAGCGCCGAGGAACGGTATCATAGAGGTGAACGCAGTAAGGACTCCGAGAAGAACAGGTGATTTGATCTGAAATATCCAGAAGCCAAGAGCGGCGACAAGACCCTGTATGATAGACGTCAACAGCTGGCCGTAGATGACTCCGGAGGTGATGCTTCGGAATCGGTTGACGAGGACATCCCGATAGCGCCTCTTGAGAGGAAGCGAATCAAGGAATTTCTGCGAGATGTTCTTTCCGTCGATGAACATGAAGAAGAGCACAAAGAGCATGATGAAGAAATGGACGATGAAACCGGTGACCGAGAAGAAGAATCCCTGGCCTGAACTGATCAGCGAGAATTGTGGGAGCCCGCCTTTGACAAAACGGTCGAAGAACTCAGTCCTTGAAAACTCCAGCGTCTGATCAAGCATGACGCAAAGGGTTGAATTCCCCTGCTCGCAACCGCCCAGCGATATAGCGGTCTCAGCAGCATCGACAAGTGAATTGAGTCCTGAGACAGCTTCACGCCCTACGTATGTTCCGATCATGCTGAC
>JBMCSP010000060.1:0-5327 GCA_048624455.1 Nanobdellota archaeon | reverse complement strand
CTCTGCAGCAGTCAGGCGTTATCTTCTTGAAGGCAAGGATGCAGAGTCCTCTCTGTGGAACGAGTTTGCCGGCCTTGCCGGCGATGATATGCCGGCCATCGTAGAAAACATCCGTGAAAGGGTCTCTCGCGAACGATACGGAGATCACAGCGCTGCAGAAAGCTATTTTCTGCCTGGCGTAAAAGATTTTTATGAGCTCTTCCCTGAGGCAGAGACGTTTTATGTCTCGCGGAATTTCGATGATATCATCGGCATCTTCTCGGATGAGCTGGGGATGCCTCGGAAAAATGCGATCTGTGTCGGCGGCGACAAGCTGATGAAGACCAAGGGTCAGGCTCTTGAACAGATCATCAAAGCCAATGAAGGCAAAGCGTTCATCCTTCGCGGCGATTCGCATTCAGATGATGAAGTTGTCGATGTGGCGGATTTCTACAAGAACAAGAAAGGGCTGATCCCTGATTATGTCGCTATCGCAGTAGGCAAGAGCTCTCATGATGAGCATCGCAACGTCGAAGTGATCACGCCGGCCGACCAGCGCGAACTTCTCCGTTATATCAGCAGATACGCTGTATAGGATGTTGTGCAGGCCGACGGAGGATTCTCTTATCCATAATTTTCCAAAGCTTGTGCAAGCTCCAGGAACCCTTCTTCTTTTTCATCGCGGTACAGCTGTTCAAGCGCTTCTTTGGCGGCCATGAGGTTATATCGTGAGTATGCAAGATGCCTGGGCTCTCCGTTCTCATCATAATCTCTTGACCGGTACCCGTAGAGCTCGATATGGCGCTGGACGCGGCAGTACTCAAGTCCGTGCAAAAACTCTTCCCTGTCGATCCGTTCTCCGGATTTCTTCTCCAGCGAATCGATGTATGCTCCTGCGAGCCTTTCCGCAGCGTCATCGTCAAGATACGTGCGTTCTCCTTCAAGACAGCTGATGACATCAAATGCATGCGGCCTTTCTATCGTGTGCTCAAAGTCGATCTCGCGCAGGATTCCCTCATCAAGAAGGATGTTTCGAAGGTTGTGGTCCTTGTAGTATGTCGTTTCCATCGCCGCGATCTTTGCTGAGACAAGGTCATCATACAAAGCGAAGAACGTATCGGATAATCCTTCGCTGATCGATTGCTGCGCACGCTGCGTATATTCGTCGCGGGTCATAGGATCATACGAGAGCGCTTCGCCTTTCAGCTGGATGTCGACGAGCTGGTCGAGCGATCGTTCAAGAAGATCTTCTTTCTCGTCAGTGCTGCACCCATTGAAATGCTCATAAAGGCTTTCGCCTGAGAACGGTATCGCCGCATATGGGATGCTGTCGCGAGTGACTCCGACAACACCTTTGATGACGTGGCCAAGACTCTTGAAATGTGAGATGTTTGACAGTTCCGCGTCTTGCGCTTTCTTGCTCCTGTATTCCTTCAGAAAGAGTCCGTGGTGCCTGTAGACCGCATTTCTCGAATCGCTTCCTTTTTCGAGGATGCCGTCGAGCGTTTGTCCTGTCGATGCAAGCTCTTCATCCAGCTTCTCAAAAAATGGTTCCCAGATCTCTCTGTCAGGGGATCCTGAGAACGAGAGGATGAGTCCTTTTGCGAGAGCATCTGTCGTCGTCATCCCTGCCTGCTCGATCTCCTTGAGCAGGCGCCTTGTCCTTTTTCCTGCGCCTTTGTGCAGGGTTTGGCAGATCCTTCGATAGGCATCCGTCTTCTTTTCTTCAGGCGATCTCTGCGATAGATGATCCTTGAGAAATGCTTTCGTGTCATAGATTCCGTCGGTAAGCAGGGATGTGAGTATGCGAAGGGGAGGAAAATCGAAGCCGTCTTGTTGGTGTGGTTCCAACCTGAGCGCTGTGAGATATTCCTGCAGGCCTTGTATTATGTTTCCCTGTTTGAACTCTGCACCCGCTATGACCTTGTGCAAAAGGTTCTTATTGTCGCCGAAGCATGATGTAAGATCCTCATAAGTCTCTTCCAGCCTTTTCTCTTTTTCAAGCACTTCGTACTCATTCAAGACATTCCATTCAAGCTTCTTGGCCTTTTTCCAATTGCTGAACTTAGGTTCTGCCATCTTTGAGAAGGGAGACAATGTAAGATAGCCGATGATGCTTCCGTTTGCGATGGACAGTGCGATGTATGGCCAGCGTTCTGTGAGATACTCTATGCTCATGCCTGCTTGCTGCGCCTCCTGAAACGGCGGAAACTGATAGAATGCGGTGACGCCGATGCCTGCAGCGATGCCGCTCGCTATGGGGTGTGCTGCAATATGGTCAGGGATGTTTTTTATCATCCCAGGAATCTTTCCTATCTGTTCTGGGTATTCAGGACTGCTCGTTTTCATATGGATATCGCGAATACTTCCTGCAGTTCATGCAGTAGCGGACAAGGCGTCCATCATGCAATCGCGTCCTCACGTTGATCCCTTCCCTGAAATAGCTCTTGCAATGCCTGCAGAACTGCCGTTTCAAGCCGGAGGGTATGGTCACGTTGTGTCTGGTCGCAAGCGAACATGCAAGCTGCACATACCGGTCAGCATACGCCTGCTTCTGCTCATCTGAAAGCGCCTTGAACTGCTCATCGCTGAACAATGTTTTGCAGAAGGAGAAAAGATGCTCTATCCTTTGACCGGCGATGCGCTTGGCTGAGTCAGCTCTCATATGCGCAATAATGCATGTCTTTATAAAAACATTATGGCTTATCGTGCGTGGCTTATCGTGCGGATCTCTCCAGACAAACCTTTAAATACTGGTTTTACATAATCCCTGCATGGTCAAAAAACATTCACATCGCATGAAGAAACGGATGAAGCGCAATGTCATGGTCATCTCGGCGATCATAGCTGTCGCTCTTCTGCTTATCGTCGCATCACGGGTTTTCCAAAGCCGGTCTGCCCCTGAGGATTCTACTGAGGATTCTACTGAGGATGATACTGTAGAGCAGGACGAACGAGGTCCCTACTACTATGCAGAGATGGGCATCTTCACTGAATGCCTAAGAAGCCACTACCTCGCGAACACGAGCATAAATTATGAGAATGGCACGGTCTTTGTCATGTTCAGCGATCCTGAGAAGGACGTAGAGGAGATCCAGAGCAATATTGTCGCATGCTCGGTAAGGGTGCTTGATGAGCTGAACATAACAGCGGATCTTACTGTCAACGGCGAGTTCATCCCGACATCTTAATAAACTCCCTTTTTTCTTCTTTTTTTATGGAAACGATCTTCTTCCTCATCATCTTCATGATGACTGCCGCTATCGGCACGAATGTCATCGAGCTTCTCATAGCATTGACGCTTGTCAAATCTGAGCCTCACAAGTATTCTCATGCGAGAAAGCGATACGACAGGATCTTCCTGATATACTCGATAAAGAACGCCCTTTATTTTCTCGTCCTTCTCTTCACCTTTATAGCGATCCATCTGAGGATGCCTGCTATGCTGACATTCTTCTATGCAGAATTCATCTCGATGCTCATAGTCACCCTTATGATCTATGCGACGGTCAACCCCTACCAGGTCATACGTGTGAAAGCAGCAAAGACACGTCTCGGGCGCAAATTCAAGTTCTATGCCTCTGCCCGAAAAGAGAAGTTCATGGTCTGGTTCCTGACGGTCCTGAGGCTCGGCAATGCCCTTGTGTTCCTGGGGATACTCCTTCTTTTCCTTCTCAAAGCAAAAAACATTTAAAGACCGTCCTGCATCCTCCTATCATGCACAGTCGGATGATCAAAGAAAATGTTTTTCTCATCGATTTCTGTTGTCGCTAGTTCTCAGCATCTTTAAATACTACCTTGACACCATCTTTTTGAAAGGCACCTGTGGCTAAGCGGTCTAAAGCACCCGCCTGCAGAGCGGGCATCCCCGGTTCAAATCCGGGCAGGTGCTTTCATTTCATCCAGCACCTTTAGGGATTTGAACATGCTGTCGAAAACCAAAACGGTTTTCTCGGCACCAACGCTTACGCTTATGGAATCCGGGCAGGTGCTTTCATCTTTTCCGGCATATCAGTGCAAACGTGATCTGTCGGCAATACGCTTATAATACGCTTATATGTGGTGATACTATGACACTCAAGCTCTACAACACACTGACACGAAAGAAGGAAGAGTTCAAGCCCATCGAGAAAGACAAGGTAACGTTCTACTCCTGCGGTCCGACAGTCTATAATTATGCCCATATCGGCAACCTTCGGACGTACATCTTCAACGATCTTCTCAAACGCGTCCTCCTCTATGACGGCTACAACGTCCATCATGTCATGAATATCACTGATGTGGGGCATCTGACTGATGATGCTGATGCGGGCGAGGACAAGATGGAAAAGGGAGCCAGACGAGAGGGGAAGAGCGTCTGGGATATCGCACGATTTTATGCTGAAGCGTTCCAAAGCGACCTCAAAAAGCTCAACATCCTTGATCCGGATGAATGGCCAAAAGCGACAGACCATATCCAAGAGATGATCGACATCAACAAGACGATCGAACAGAAAGGCTACGCTTATCAGGCAGAGAACGGTAATCTCTATTTTGATACGGCAAGGTCTGAGCATTATGGTGAGCTCGCCCGTCTGCAGCTTGACAAGCTCAACGAAGGCGCTAGGACTGGTGTCGATGAGAACAAGAAGAATCCGACCGATTTCGTCCTTTGGTTCAGCTTGAAGGGATCGAAATTCGGCGAAAGCCATTCTATGAAATGGGACAGCCCATGGGGCGTCGGCTATCCTGGCTGGCATATCGAGTGCTGCGCCATGTCCTCAAAATACCTCGGAGAGCATTTCGATATCCATACCGGCGGAATAGATCACATCCCTGTCCATCATACGAACGAGATCGCCCAGGCAGAAGCCGCGTTCGATGTCCACCCGTGGGTCAACTACTGGCTGCACGCAAACTTCCTGGTTATCGACAAAGGCAAGATGGCCAAGTCCGGCGAGAACTTCCTGAAACTCAGACTGTTAGAGGAAAAGGGCTATGAACCTATGGCATTCCGATATTTCTGTCTCAGCGCCCATTATCGCTCCGAGCTGACGTTTTCCTGGGAAGCGCTTGACAATGCGCAGAAAGGATACAACAGATTCAGGAACAGGATCATCGAGCTCAAAGACAATCTTGCTGCGGCAGGAGATGAAGATGGGCTTTCCTTCCAGCAGAAGTTCAGCGATGCTCTCGATGATGATCTCAACATCCCTGTAGCGCTTGCGACGGCGCAGGAAGTGCTCTCTGACAAGGTGCTGAGTGCCCGAGCCAAGTATGACCTGCTGCTGAAATTCGACAGGGTATTAGGGCTTGATATCGAGCATATGGAGAAAGAGGCAGTTGACGTTCCTGCTGAGCTCAAAGTG
>JBMCSP010000059.1:0-5349 GCA_048624455.1 Nanobdellota archaeon | reverse complement strand
CCCTTGCAGATGAAACGGGAGGGATATTTGGCGAAGATCAGCGAGCTGATGACTGATCAGGCTGATGATCCTGAGAAAATCGTGCATGCTGTTATGTCAACGATTTCAGATAAGGTGTCTCCAGGTGAGATGAACCATATCATCGCAAATATGCCTAAAGATATGCAGCTTATGATGGCCGCTTCCATGGCAGAGTGAGGCAGGATGCAATGGATAAGGTTTCGATGATCTCATCAGTCGCTGCTTCACTGGATGAAGGTGAGCGTAAGGAAGACATCTTGGATGCCATGATGAAGGTCGACAGGAAGCATTTCCTTGACGATCCCCATCCATATGAAGATATGGCTCAACCGATAGGTGAAGGGCAGACCATATCCCAGCCCAGCACTGTCGGGGTGATGCTTCAGCTTGCTGCCGTAGAGCGGGGTCAATCGATCCTGGAGGTCGGTTCCGGCAGCGGCTGGAACGCCTGCCTCCTTGCCTATCTGGCGGCTCCCGGAGATGTTCTGAGCGTCGATGTCAAAGCTTCGCTGGTCGAACGGGCAAAGAAGAACAAACAGTCCCTAGAGCAGCAGACGAACCTTGAGCTGTCTAATCTTCGCTTTGAAAAGAAGAATGTGATTGAGATTGAGGGTTCGTTTGACAGGGTGATTATCACTGCAGGCATAATGCCTGATCAGGAAGAAATGGCTGATAAGCTTGCTGCACGCCTCTTGAAAGATGAAGGGCTTCTTCTTTGTCCTCAGTCAAGCGGCCCGATGCTCATAGTGCGCAAAGAAGGCAGCATACTACGATCGTGGCAGACGAAAGAGCAATTCGCATTCGTTCCATTGCTTCTTGGAGACGAGGGGAGTTCATGAAGTGACTTTAACAACTTTTTTATACGATGAAAATACATTCATGTTTGGGGTGATTAGACTATGAATACTATTGTGATACAAGGCGATGCAGAACCATTCAGGAAAGATATGGCTGAGATTGCACGAGAAGAAGGAGAAAAGATCGCATCGAAAATAGGCAATGACATTGAGATTCTTTTGCATGTAAAGAAAAGCAAACAGACGCGATATGAGCTCAGCCTTCGCATAACCCATCCTGGCAGCATCATCACGGCAAAAAATGTCGGCTGGAATCCTCTGGCGGTGCTCAAGGAATCGTTTGATGACGTGACCAGCCAGATTGAGCATAAAAACAAGTTTAACATACGGGAGAAGGCATCAGCTGATGTCTTCTTCCCTACAGCAGCAGAAAGCTAAAGACATTATTTTTTGAGGTGAATGGCAATGAAAACAGTACAGTTGCAGAGCAAGACGGCGATGCCGATACTTGGCATAGGTACATGGCAACTTACCGGGTCAACATGTACTGCATCCATCAAGGAAGCGCTCCGGCATGGTTATACGCACATAGATACTGCCGAAGCGTACGGCAATGAAGAACAGATAGGAAAAGCGCTGGACGAGATGCAGATTAACAGAAATAATCTCTTCATCACATCCAAGTTGTGGATGTCACATTACGGCTATCAAGACACGATCGATGCATGCAACGCATCGCTTGCGAAACTCGGAACCAAGTATCTTGATCTCTATCTGATGCACTGGCCAGACAGTTCTCGCGACATGAAAGAGACTGTCAGTGCGATGAAAGATCTGTACGATGATGGGAAGATAAGAGCTTTTGGTGTCAGCAATTTCACTATACCGCACCTGAAACGGGCTATTGAGGTCAGCAAAGACATCGGCATCCCGATCAGCGTCAATCAGGTAGAGTTCCATCCAGGACTGTATCAAGAGAAGCTTATGACGTTCTGTCAAGACAATGATATAGTCCTTGAGGCATACTCGCCGCTGACACGCGGGGATATCATCCTGGACGACACGATACAAACGATCGCTGACAATCACGCAAAGACGCCAGCGCAGGTAGCATTACGATGGATGGTGCAAAAGGATGTTGTCGTCATCCCTAAGGCAAGCTCAAAAGACCATATCAAAGAGAACATGGAGATCTTTGATTTTGAGCTGACTTCCGATGAGATGCATACCATCGACAGATTGGGTGACGCAAACAGGCTGATTAACCCTCCATTTGCGGAGTTTGATGTCGCAGATGCGTCTTGATAAGGTCCTTATCTGGAACGCCTGCATATTTTTTCTTCTTCTTTCTTCTTTTGTTCTCCTAGATCTCTCTTTGCAGTTAGGAAAGTTTCATGGACTTTTATTTTCGATACTATCTGTCTATTATGCAGGGCTGAATTTTCTCGTTAATGGAATCCTTGCTGCCATCTTGTATTATAGATCCAAAAAAAAGAAGGCTTCAAGCGTATGGAAATCGTTCCTGGCATCTTCTGTAGCATTCTCTGTCCTAGCATTTGCTATATCCCAGATTGTCCCGCGAATACTTCCGATAGAATAAATCAACCGCAAGTTTTTAATAGATGAAGTTTTCTTCATACATCATGGTTCTTGAAACTATACCTGGACTGAGTGAAGCAATCCTCTCGCAAAGCTTTTTTGGCAATACGATCGAGAATTATATCATTGCGGGACTCATCTTCATCGTCGCATTCTTTGGCGGCAAATTTATCGAAGGTTCGGTGGTCAGACGTCTCAAGAAGATGTCCAAAAAGACCAAGACTGATCTTGATGATATCGCTATCGAGGTCGCTGAGAGCTTCACTTGGTTCTTCTATGTCTCGCTCGCAGGTTATTTTGCATTGAAATTCCTTACGTTCAGCGCAGGCATAGATCGTTTCTTGAACTATGCCATCATGGTCATCGCCACTTTCTATGTCATCCGTGGTGTTCAGGTGGTCATAGATCACATGCTGAAGGATTATATGAAGAAGAAGGTGGCATCAAGCGAATCGCTGATGCGTTTTGTCGGCCTCTTCGCTAAAATCCTTCTTTGGATCATCGCATTCCTGCTCATCCTCTCAAATCTCGGCTATGATGTCACATCGCTCCTTGCCGGCCTTGGTATAGGCGGACTTGCGATCGCTCTTGCATTGCAGAGCATCTTCGATGACATCTTTTCCTCGCTCTCCATCTTTTTTGACAAACCGTTCGAAGAAGGAGACTTCATCATCATTGACAACTACATGGGTACCGTCAAGGCCATCGGCCTGAAGACGACACGTCTTGAAAGCCTTTGGGGCCAGGAGATCGTCATCTCAAACAAGGATCTTACGTCAACACGCATCAACAACTACAAGAAGATGCAGAAGCGTCGTATCCATTTCCAGATCGGCGTCACGTACCAGACTCCTGCTGATAAGCTCAAGAAGATCAATGAGATTGTCAAGGACATTTTTGACAGCGTCGATATCATCGATCTTGACCGCGTCCATTTCAAAGAGTTTGGAGATTCTGCTTTGGTGTATGAGATAGCATATTATGTCCAGAGCGCGGATTACAATGAGTACATGAATGCGCAGCAGGAGATCAATCTCCAGCTTGTCAAGCGCTTCCAGAAGGAAGGTATTGACTTTGCCTACCCTACGCAGACGATCTTTTTGGAGAAATGAGATCAATTTTTCTTTTCAAAACATTTATTAACGAGATTTGCGAAATATAGCCTATGGCAAAGAAAGCTCAGTCAGGCCTTGAGTTCCTTATGACGTATGGATGGGCGTTTCTCGTCCTTATCTTGGTGATCGTCGTCCTCTATACTCTTGGCGTCGTCGATTTCCTGAACTGGGTGCCAAGCTATTGCCGTTTTGACTCAGGCAATATCGAATGTTCTGCCTATGTCCTTGATGCGGATATAGAGAAGATCAATGAAGAACCGACAGACAATGGCTATCTTCTGCTGAAGTTGACGAACTATTTCAACGAGCCTATCGTGGTGACGGGATGCGAGGCGATCGTGGATGATCAGCCGTTCTGCATCGATGAGGCTACCGAGAAGACATCGTTCACGACGGAAGGGCGTGATACGTTCATCAACTGCTCGAATACTATCTGGCCGGAAGGAGAGGATCTCAACCTTAAGCTGACGAGCTGCGAGTATGACAAGAATTCTCTTGATCCCGGCAAAAAGCGAAAGATCAGCGTTGCCTTGTCGTATTATCCGCGAAGGCATGGGGCTGCGTTCACGAAGACCATCAAAGGCGATGTCTTTGCTATGATCGAAGAATGATTACAGCAGCTTTGACCCTATAAACAGCATCATATCGTTTTGAAACAACAAGTTTTATAAACACATCCCGAACAACTTCACTTGTGATTATTATGGGTTCACGATATCATACAGTTCGACTGAAAAAACGGGAAGGACGGACACGAGGCGAGGCCAACCGTCCAAAGACATTCAAGACAGAAGACGCTGCGAAAGCATGGGCTGAAGGCCAGGGCATCAAGAAGTACAAACTCGAGAACATGAAAAGTCCCGAAGCATCTGTAAAGAAGATCCGCGTCGTTGTCGAAGAATAATTTTCTTGCTCTTCTTGCTCTTTTTATTGGCTATTTCTTTCTTTTATCACTATAGTATTTCCTAGCAGATCCGCTTACAGAAAGAATTCTTGTACTGATAATCTATTCCTTGACCATCTCGTTCTTCTGGAGGTTGACCTTTCCCTTCTCAAGGGTGATGGTCACTTCGTCCTCTTCCTTGAACTTGGCTATCTTGTTGACGATTTCAGGAAGTACGATCTTATCTCCTCGAAGATCCAGATTAGTGATGATATCCTGGGTTTTGCCTTCTTCAGCCTGATTGATATCTATTCCCATATCGCCGAAGAGCTGCTCTGCGGTGACATCTGAGCGTGATTGCTTGAACTCGACAGTCCTGTCATAGAGATGCTTTGCGATCTTTGCAGCTATGTTGTCTCCTGTCGCTTCGGTGATGCCTTGAAGTCCTGGTGATAGGTTCGCCTCGATGACGACAGGACCTTTCGGCCCTTCAAGGATATCGACAGCTCCGATATCCATCTTCAGCGCCTTTGCCGCCTTGATCGCGACACGCTTGACCGGTTCAGAGAGCTCTGCTGCTTCGCCTTTGCCTCCTGAATGGATGTTAGCCCGCTCCTCGTTGGGTTTCGCCCTTCGTACCATGCCGCCGATGACTCTGTCGCCGCAGACGATGACGCGAGTGTCGACTCCGCCGGTGTCTATGTATTCTTGGATGATGAACGGCTTGTTAAGACTGGATAGCGTATCCAGTATGGAGGATGCCGCCGCATGAGAGTCTGCGAACAGGACGCCCTTTCCCTGCGTCCCCTGAAGGAGCTTGAGTATGATGGGATAGTGTACCTTCTCAAGAAGGGCTTGCGACCCTTGAGCACTTGATGCCAGATATGTCTTTGGCATAGGGATCTTTGCCTGCTGAAGGATGAGGTGTGTAAGG
>JBMCSP010000058.1:0-5402 GCA_048624455.1 Nanobdellota archaeon | reverse complement strand
CACTCGGCCTTACTTCGACACCTCATGGTATCTCTACCAGCGTTTCGGAAAAGATGAAGGCTCTGATGCAGATGACTTCTCTGACATAGAAGACCGTATCATACGATGGCTCCTGTACAACCAGAACAATGACGGCAGCTGGGGCAATGCCTCTGAGACTGCCACAGAGAACCTTCAGGCGACCGCGATGGCCAGCATCGCTCTTGCCAGGCTGAACAACGGAAGCTTCACCGAATTCATCAAGGATGCGAACATCTGGATTTCCCAGAACAGGCCTGTAGATGGCTGGGACACCGTCAAGAAAGACGCAATCAGCTTCCTGTCCTTCAGCAGGAGCGCAAAACCGTTCATCTGGACTCCTGGCGGCATGGTCGTCATGAACAAGAATGAGCAGGATGTTGAGCTCTACAATCCGAGCAGCTATGATTTCAACCATCTTGAGTTCGAGCTCGAGGAGCATCTTGCACAATATCTTGAGATCGATGAGATCGGCAGCCTTGCTTCTGACTATTTCAAGGATATCAGGCTCAAGCTCAAAGAAAATCCTGAGCAATCGCTCTTCGGCCATCTCTCCATCTATGATGATGACTACGAGATCGCGAAGATACCGATCGTCATACAGCAGGTTCCTGAGATAAGCTTCCGGCTCAAGAAGGATTTCATCGCGGTCTACAATGGAAAAGGAACCGCGACATTTGAGGTCACGAAGACGGAAGGAACCGTGCTTGACTGTGATCTCCGGTGGGATGACCCGACGATCACCTCAAAGCAGAAATTCAAGATAGACAAGCAGGCCGCGATCACCACCGACATCGTCTTCAGTGAGATCGCCAATAGGGAGCGGGCCTATGAAGGGCGGTTTGATTGCCTGCATGAAGGCATGAACCTTTCATTCCCGGTTACGCTTAAGACCATGCAGTTTGAAGATATCCCTTTCACCGTCTCACCTGAGCAGATCAACATGACTGAGTTTGACGATACGCTCGTGTTCACCATATACAACAATGTTGATATCCCGATCAGCCTTGATATCGCCTTCGAGTCGGAGGACCCTTACATGATGATCAACCAGCCTGGTGTCCAGATACCTCCGCTCGAGAGCAAGCAGATCGAGATCAGCCATTTCATCTCAGAGAACGAGTCGGTGTACTGGGAGAATGTCATAGAGGTGACCGGCTATGATCGTACCGAGTATGTCTCCCTCCTCGTCGATTATGAGGCGAAGCGTTCGCTCTCTTCTCTACTGGGAACGTTCATGACATTCGTCATCATCTTCGGCGTCATCGGCGGACTAGGATTCGCTGCCTATACCTATCGAAGCCAGGTTGTGGCTGCTTTGCCTGATGCTGTCAGGTCCAGACTTCCCTCAGCGCTTGTCGCTGCAGCCGGCGGCGGAGCTTCACCGGGTGACAAAAACGTCCATCCTATGGAAAAGAAAGTGGAAGCAAAGAATTTCGTCCACCTTGCAGAGGTTGTCAAGATCATGAAAGGACTGGGACAGGATGATGATGCGATCTCAGACCGCCTCCAGTCAGAGGGATATTCTAAAGGTGAGATCAATGAGCTCTTCAAGCGTGTTGCAGAAGAGATGGAAGCTGAAGACTCACTTGAAAAAGAAGACAAGTTCATGAAGCTCATGAAGGATCTCGATTCCGACGTCGGTGCTGTCCGAAACAAGCTCAAGCAAGATGGCTTCACCGATGCAGAGATCAAGGAAGCCTTCAAGCAGGCTGAGGATGAGATCCTCAAGAAACGTGAAACTCTTGACAAGAAGCTCAAGGATCAGGCCAAGTATGATATCAGCAAGGAAGATGCTGAGAAGGCCGGTGCCAGTGAAGGAGAACAGGGCGATAAGAAGGAAGGAAAGAAAGAGGAGAAATAATTTTTTACTACATTCTTTTATTGTTCGTCAAGCGCTTTATGATATGCTTCTTCGTAGAACCTGATGAATTCTTGCCACTGGGACCTCTTGGCGAGTTCCTGGCACTCGTGCGGTCTCTTCTCTGCACCGAGGTGATCATTCAGGAAAGCGGTCAGCGCATGTTGTGCCTTGCTGTCATCGCTGAGATGACGTTTCAGCACCAAGGCTTCTTCCTGACTTGAGATGAAGCGTCCGAAACCTGCAAGATCGCTTGTGACGGTGGGCACGCCCATCGCCAGGCATTCAGGCGGGGTGTATCCCCACGGTTCATAGTAGCTTGCAAAGATTCCCAGGTCGCATCCTGCGGTTGCATGATAATAGGGCATGCTGAGCACACCGTCATCCTCATCAAGATAGATAGGGATGATGACTGCCTTCACTGGATTGGACTCATCGTTGTTGAGCCCTTCACTGAGAAGCGATTTCAGCAGCGGGTCATCCTGGTTTTCGAGATCGTGGGTCGAGAGTGTAGGAAGCTCATCCCGTTTAATAGAATCCATGTTTCCTTTCTCAAACGCATCTTTCTGCTCTTTGAGCTTCTCATTGAATCTTGTCCATCCGTTCGGGACAAAGAAGAAAGCCATCGCTTTCGCATCTTTCTGCTCTTCTTTGAGCTTTCTGTTGAGGTCGCCCAGGCTCTTGACAAACAGGTCGAGGCCCTTGTTATGGAATTCATAACGTCCAGAGGTGAAAAAGAATGTCATATCCTCAGGATGGATATCATAATATGGCTTGAGATACCAGGTCACAAACTGCTCAAGTTTCTTCCTGGATTCTTTTTGGATGCTGATGAGCTGATCACCTGTGGGAAAGCTTCGCATGTCGAGGCCGTTGAGTGTGAGGACATCGGGTTTTCGCCCGAGAATCTTCTCTGCCTCCATGCCGGTGATCTCTGAGACTGTCGTGAATGCATCTGCCTCTTTTGCGCAGGCCCGCTCTGTCGAGAACTTGTTCATGACACCATGCTTTCTCGCTTCCTCTTCAGGGTCCATGTCGTTGAGCATAGCATAGAGGTTTTCGCCTGTTCCTGATATGCTTCGCCCGAGCATGGTTGCATGCGTCGTGAAAACAGTGCATGCAGGACTCTTTGCCATCTTGAGGAGAAGGAGCCCAAAACTTGCGATCCACTCATGGAACTGTGCAAGGACTTTCTTGTCCTGGTTCGTCTGCTGGAATCTCTCGATGAGCTTTCCGGCAGCTGTCGACCAGAGCATCGGCTCAAAGAAATCCCATCCGGAATCGAGACTGTCTATCTTGAAATGCTCCCAGTATTTGATCTTCAGGTCGTCAAGTACATACGCAAAATTGCTGGTATCGATGAGTATTGTCTTTGGCTTCCCGTCGATCTCCCACGTGCCGTAATGACAAGCGATACCTTCTTTTTCCAGTTCAGGAAAGATTGTCTTGAACTCTTCAGGCGCTTCTTCTTCGCTGAATTCTTCTTCTGATTTCCCTTTGAAATATGGTCCGATGATGACGTAGCCTGGAAACTTCTCTGTCATGATATGCGCTTTCGATGAGACGACCGTATAGATGCCTCCGACCTTATTGCACGCTTCAAAGCACACCTCGAACAAGAAATCAGGTTCCATAAGTATTCTGTCTTTCTCTCCTTTAAATGCTTTTTTACTTCTTTGTGCTCCTCGGCAAACTCAAAACATAAATACTTCAGCAGCATCATGCAATACATGGGCCCTTCCAAGGAACAGGGATATGAAACGCAGATCTCCTTTCAGCCTCTCTACGATGGAAGCTATGATGATTTCACCTGGGTCGGCCTTGGCTCCGGAAGCGGAACGAACCTGCGGGAATGTGCAAAGCTCATCCCTCCGGAATTGATCATATCCAACCGCAAGAATGCAGAACTTCTCTCCCTTGAGGAGCTGGCAGATGTCCCTAAGCATGTCATCGAGAGTTTTCCTGTCATCGGCAGATGGTCGGATGCCGAGGGCGATCCTGAAGAGGAGATGGTCTACTGGGAGAACCTGAAATGCTATAACGAGATGATACTTGAGCACCTGACCATGTTCGAACTCTCTGCCGGAAAGTCTATCGATCTTCTTGTCCTTGGCGGATTCATGCTTTTTGTCACCGATCCCCTTCTCAGCGCTTATCAGGATAAGATCATCACCGTTCATCCTGCTGACCTCTCCAAACTGGATGCATCTCATCAGCGCAAATATACTGGGAAAGATGCACTTGCTGATGCGATCATGGCGGGAGAAGAAGAGACGCGTTCTTCGGTGATTCTCGTGGATGAGCTCCCCGATCATGGAGAGATCCTGACTCAGGGTGCGGCACTGGATGTCCAAGACTATGCAGAGATCTATGTCCATGATCCTAATGAATTCTTCAGTCTCTATCAGATGATGCAAAAGCGCAGAAGCGACTGGCCTGCGTTGACGACTGCCCTTGAGTATATAGCAGAAGGACGATTCTCTCTGAGCGACAAGCCAGTCTTTCATAACGAATGGAGACAGGTCATGCTGAATGATCTCCCCCTTCCCTATCATGGATACAGGCCTTGATTTCCTTCTTTAATTTCTATATTGAAAATAAAGGGACTAAGCTCGCTCTGCATATAAATGTTGCGGGATACGCTTATATACATGATAGCACAAAAAAGGGCTTCATGGACACAAAAGAACTACAGAGCATTTTCCTGAAAAAAGACATTTCTCCTGCTGTGCTTGGGCAGCCCAAGGTCAAGAACCAGGTCATCTCTGCCCTCATCTCAGGCAGGCACATCATCATCGTAGGACCGCCCGGCGTAGGCAAGACGACGCTTGCAAAGGACATCGCATCCCATCTTCCTGATATCAGCGCAGCAGATTACGGTACGTCGCCAGATGGATCAGGCTCGGCGAAGAAAGGCAAGAAGATACGGGGCGAGGACCGATTCGTCAGGATCCAGGGATCGCCTGACCTGACAGCAGAAGACCTCCTTGGGGACATCGATCCCATGAAGGCGATGAAATACGGGCCGTTAAGCATCGAGGCGTTCACTCCGGGAAAAATTTTCAAGGCCAACAAAGGCATCCTCTTCTTTGACGAGGTCAACCGATGCTCAGAGAAACTGCAGAATGCGCTGCTTCAGGTCCTTGAGGAAGGGCGGGCGACGATCGGAAGCTATGAGGTTGATTTCCCGACCGATTTCATCTTCATCGGAACCATGAATCCAAAAGACTTCTCGACCGAGAACCTCTCTGATGTCTTCCTTGATCGCTTCGATCTCATCCATATGGGCTATCCTGAGACGCTTGAGATAGAAAAGGAGATCGTGATGACACGCTCTCAGCAGATACTGAACCTGAAGAAAAAACAGAATGTTGCGCTCAGCAGCATGATTATCGCCTATGTCAGAAGTCTCAGGAACTCCCAGAAGCTTGAAAGGTTCCCCTCCGTGCGTGCCTCTATCGGTGTACTGGAGCGGACGCAGGCAAACGCGCTGATCGACAAGCGATCTGAGATGACTATCGAG
>JBMCSP010000057.1:0-5403 GCA_048624455.1 Nanobdellota archaeon | reverse complement strand
ATCTAACTCTATTATGGAAACAATGGTTATGGTTCGTTGCTTCCTGCAGACAGCGAGTATGCATTTGTCGAGAGGTTCGCGTCATCTAATCTTACCTCTGACTGGAATGTTTCAGGCAATTATTCATTGAGCGGAAGCTATACGTCGCTCAACAGTACGCTCAGGCTCATAAACACCACGCTTTCCCAGGATACTGAGCTTTCGATCAGATTTCGTACAGACGCCGACAGCCAGTTGGTCCTGGCACTCTCAGAGACACTTAACATCTCAGAAGAGAGCCTCTCCATAGAGCCTCGTCCAGGGAACAGAACCGTCGAAGTCTGCTGGAATGATGACGGTTCTTCTGATTGTTCTCGCCACAACGCAGAACTTGATGGCTGGCACGAGCTACGCATTGAGACCGAAGACAATCTTGCTGACATCTATCTGGATGGGATGCTTCTCAATACATATCCGCAATACTATACGGTCTCCTCTGCACATCTCATAATGAACATGAGCGTGGGTGTAGAGGTTGATGACATCACCTATCTTGAACGAGTGTCTGAATCGTTTTCAGTACAAAAAGAGGAACGGCTCGTCGAGCAGTTTACCGGCACAGCATTCGGCGGGGAATATGTTTTTGAGATGCCGCTTGAAGGGTATGGGAGTGGAGACTTCTCAGTCGTCACGACAGCCAAGAAATCAGGGATGAACAGCCAATACAGTGCAGACTCTTTCTCCACGCGCTATAATCGTGTACGCTTTGACACCGATGAAGAAGGTGTCGTGAACGAATATGGAGGAAGATACATCGTCAACACTGAAGGGGTCTTAAAGGTGCGCAACCCTAATGATAGTCCGATAACGATCGATCTTTCCCTTGACACTCCGCTCATCATCGCGCACATCTCAGGAGACAAGCTTACGAGCGATCAGCTCAATGTGAATGTCGGTCCGTTCGGGACAGCGACGATCAACTATATCGCTACAGGCATCCTCTCAAAAGACCCTCTTGCAGATGATCTTGGCGTCCTTGCCACAACTCTTTCTGACAACCTCGACCAGCGATATCACGAGATGGGGATGTCGATATTTGACAAGGAGCAACTCGAGCTTCCGCCGAGCCAGGATAGCGAAGAAGGAAGAGAAGACCAGCAGCGAAAAGAGCTTCGCTATACTGTCGAGGGTGATTTTATCCTTGATAGATACAGCCAGCTTATCATCACCAAGTATGTCTCTGACTGGCGCCTCCAGCAGGGAGATGTCATCGACGTGATCCTTAAAGTAGCAAACGGCGACCCGTTCTCTAGGAGCGTCAACCTGCATGACCGTATACCTGACGAATTTGAGCTAGTCCATTATCCATCTTCGGCATCTCTTGATGCAACGGAGCTTTCTTGGGACTTCAAGATGAACAAGGAGTCGGCCAAAGTCTTTTCCTATAAGCTTCGCTATATTGGCAATTCAAGCGGGGAGAAGCGTATCGGTCGTGCGAACGCCACTTCGGACAGACTCCTTGTCTATTCGAACGAAGTTCCTCTTGTCCGTATGCAGCAGGAACAAAAAGAAGTCTTTGTCACAAAAACCCTCGAATACTGGAACGATACTGATCTCTACGCTTCAGATGATGCAGTCAGGGTTACCATATCAGTATTCAACATGGGCGAGCTCCCTGTCCATGAGTTGTTCATCGACGACATGCCTCACGGTGGAGGTCTTTTCGTCAATCCTTCGATAAGTACAGTGTACAAAGGAAGATGGGTCATCAGCAAGCTCAAGCCGGGAGAGATCTGGTCAGTCACCTATCTCACTGATATTCACGATGGACTGCGTACATTGCCTTCAGTGGACAGTTATGTGGATACTGTCGCTATGGATGGGGATGTGGTCGTGAGAGATGCTGCCAAGGCTCCTGTCTGGAGAAACAGTTTCTTCAAAGCTCCGTTGCTCTTCTTTGTCGTGTTCATCTTTATCATCGATCTTCTTGTCTTCAGTCTCTATGTGTACAGGAATCCTTACTTCGATGTGGAAGGCGAGTATACGCCCGCCGTTTTCCTGAACAAGGTGGCAGAGCATATCCTTGACAGGACAAAGACGCTGGTAGCATATCCTCAAAAGATGCTGGCGTCCTTGAAGAAAAACTGGACAAAGACAGCGGCATGGATCAAAAAGACTCTGTCATCTGTCTCTGAGAAAGGGAAGAACTACTACAAGAGCCGCAACATATCGCTTGTGGCAGAGCAATCACAATCTGCCTTTGCAGGACTCAAGAAGGAGTTCAATGAGCTCAAAAGCCTGAGCCTAAAAGATTGGCTATTCCTTTTCAGGCACTATAAGAAAAAATTCTTCACCTCGCTGCACAACAGGTTCACGTATGGCCTGTTTCTCCTCTCCGGTACGATGCTCAAGAACAATCCCGATTCGAAGTTTGGACACATATTTGGCTATGCGGCCAAAGTACTCAACCCTGAGCTGAAGAGCTATGTCGGCCAGCTTATGGACAAGAAGCTCCAGCGCAAGCAAGAGGCATACGAAAAGGAGATCGGCCGGATCGATGAGCTCAGAAAGATGAACAGGTCAGTGAGTGAAGGGAAAGGTGCTGGAATATTTGGCAAGATCAGGCGCGTATTGCGTTCATTCTTTAAACGATGATTTCTTTAAATTATATTTTTGCGAAAGTATTATTCTCGTAAATTCTTTATTTATATGGAAATATTTATAAATGAGTTTCGTAATAATATTTTTTTGTGAGTGTGTGAGGGTTTTTCTTGGAACGTCCTCCTCTAGATATTGTAGAATGGAACAGGCTGCTTGCCAGCGTGAGGGAACGCCGTGACAAGCTCATCCTCTGGATCTTGTATGCCACTGGTTGTTCAGAGAAGGAATTTCTCTCATTGAGACGAAAGGATGTCGATACACAGCAATCATGCATACTGTTCGGAACACGGACAGCGTTCATCCCTGCAGTGCTCTGCAAGGAACTCATCTCTTTCTGTACTGACCAGGCGGTCTCTACAGATGCCATCATCTTCTCTTCCCGGCAATCTTCTCACATGAGTGCAAAACGCCTCCAGCAGATTGTCGGCGATGCGACAGAACAGGTCCTCAACACAAGGCTTACGCCGACCATTCTTCGAAAGACCCATATCTATCATGCCCTGCAGAAGAATATCTCCCTACCATCGATCGCGCATCAGGTCGGCATCAGCTATCAACGCATATCCCAGATTATCGAAGAAGTGTCACCGCAACTGGGTGCCTATCGGTATGAATTATGAGCGGCACAACAAGAACGAGCGGAAATGTATTCGTATTTCTGGTGGTCCTTGCCATATTCGTCAGCCCTCAGGCGACTGAAGCCAATGATCAAGACATCGAGCTTATGATAGCTGATACGCCGACTGTCGTCCTTGGAGAATCCCATATCTTTACTGGAAATGTGACTCTTGCGAACACGACCATATACAGCCTGAGTGCACTGACACGCGTAAAGACCCCATCTAACTATTCACTGCAAATCTACAACCGTAATATTTCGAAGCGATCATCAACCTTCATGTATGAATATCTTCCCAACATGACAGGGCGCCATGAGTTCTTCCTTTCCTTCAACATAGGTGAAGAGCAGAATCTGACCAGGACATTCAGGGTAGTCAACGCGACCAACAGCACAAACTTGGATGTCAGCGATGCACCAACCACATCCGTTGTCACGAATGACACCGGAAAGGCTCTCGAAAATGAGACCTCCTTTCCGGACAGCAGCAATAACGACAGCACAGAAAACATCCCGAATGCAACCAAATTCGATGATGATGACACCAATGCCACTGAGCGAGTGCCAGAGCAGACTGTACGGCAAAACGCAACAAAACAGCCCTTGAACCGAAGCGAGAATCCAAGCGAAAACAAATTCTATGGCGATCGCGTGCAGCTACGGCTTGCCCGGGAGTACCTGTATGAGTACGGCCCCGTCATCATCAACGGGACCATCAATGCTACCGGGACATATTGGCTGAACATCTCACCCTCAGGATCTCCGTCGTTCTCGTTGTGCAAGGTCCAGACAAATGGAAGCCGGGAATTCTTTTGCGAGCTTCCAAACGAGATCATCGAGATAACCGACTATACAGTAGAGATATTTTCCAATGAAACTCAGGACGAATATCGCGATGAACATCTCACAGGAACATTTTCGCTCATGCTTGCTGATGAAGAGACCATAAATCTGTCTGCAGAGTACAGCCCGTTCATCATGTCTGGCGATAAGCAAGCCGTGACTATAGCGGCAAAAGAGGATTCTGGCAATCCTGTCAATGATGCGCAAGTCTCTATCAGGGTAGAGACTCCTGATGGAGATGTGGTGAATCTGGAGGCGCCACAGATTATGAACGGCACCTATACAAGCGAGCTTGTAGCAGTCGAACCAGGCATCTATGCGATGGATATCACTCTCGTATCAGGAACCAGATACAAGACGATCAGGGAACAGTTCAGGGTGACTGCTCCTGATGTCAGCATCGATCTTGAGATTCCGCATCTCATCCGTCATAGCGTCGGTATGCTCAATATCAGCGGCAACATTACGCTCCGCAAGGAAGGCGACTTCTTTTCCGATATGGTTGATATCATCATCACAGACAGTGAAAACAGGACCGTCTCCTGCACGACCATGTGCGAGGGCTACTGCAGCTTTTCCTGTCCGTTGACAGACGCCATCAGCTTTTCAAACTACACGATCTCTGCTCGTGTCGAGGAAAGCTCGCTGGTGTTCTCCGATATAGACCATCTCATTGTACAGCTTGATGAGAAGGATATCGTGATCGATACCGAGATGAAAAGCGAGTACGTTCCTGAGGAGATGCAGCATATATTCATCCGCCCGATGCTTGATGACACTATCCTGACAGGAGGTCATCTCTTCGTCGAGATTCTCGATCCTTCTGACATATCCTACCGCATCGTCCCTGAAAGTACAGGGTCAGGATATCTCTTCAGTTTCATCGGACTGACTCCTGGCAAGTATACCATGAATATCTCCTATGTCGATGCTGGTGTCTATGCAACCTCGGTGCATTCGTATGCTGTTGTCGAAGGTGATGGACCTCCTTCAGCAGAAGGCGAACTACGTTCAGCCATGAAGCGATCGGTAGAGAAAATCTTCTCTGATGGTTTTGTTAATGCCACACCAAAGGTGTTTTCTCTCCCGTCAACGGCAAATGCATCTTTAGAATGGCTGATAACCACAAATCTCTCGATCAACGATGTCCTGGAAACGATATCCCTCTATCCGGATTATCAGGAGACTGATGTGAGATCGATCAAAAAATATGCATTCGATGATTTCCTCGGCGACGTCCCTCCTTCATGGGATCCCTTCAGGGCATATCATATAACCACCAGGCCCCTTGCTGTAGACAT
>JBMCSP010000056.1:0-5405 GCA_048624455.1 Nanobdellota archaeon | reverse complement strand
AGCAGGGTTTCCATCTGAAAGTCCGAGCCTATCCCCACCACTTCCTGCGTGAGAATCCTCTTGCTTCCGGTGCAGGTGCAGACCGTATGAGTACCGGCATGAAGAAAGCGTTCGGAAAGATCGTCGGCATGGCTGCACAGCTTGATAAGGGCCAGATTATCTTCACAGCATACGTCAACGAGCCACAGCTGAAGCGGGCTAAAGAGGCTCTGCTCAAGGCTGCTAAGAAGCTCCCCTGCAGCTGCGGACTGAAAGTCGAGCAGAAGCTTGAGAAATCGCCCGTCGTCTCAGAAGAGACCGTCGAAGATGCTCCTGAAGAGTCGCCTGCAGCAGAGGCTGCTGAAGAGCCTGCAAAGGCTGAAGAAGCGCAGTGATCCTTTCTGTTATCAGAAACCTTTTTCTTCTGCATAATCTATGCCCTAGAAAGGTGATAGCATGAATCCTGATTGTCCCTGCACGTATCCTTGTCCCAGGCACGGAAATTGTGAGGAATGCATCGCATACCACAGATCTGAAGGAACCTTGACCGCTTGCGGGAAAGGTAGCTGATTATGCATCCTTGTTTTGCTCTACCGTGAATATGACCGTTTCTTTTTCTTTTAATTTACTATATGGAAAGTAATAAAAACAAAAACTTTTATATATTACATAGTATTACAAAGTAATACACACATGGAGACCATCACCCTCAGGGTCGATGAGCAGTTCGCAGCGGAACTGGAGAAGGCGTTGCACCCGTACTACTCCACGAAAACTGAATTCATCCGCGAGGCGATACGCGAGAAGCTCAAGCGGCTCAGGCAAGAGGAACGCGCATTTGGGAGAAAGCACTGACACTCATATGCAGATGCCCCCTTCGCAAACGAAAAGAACCTACTGAACCATAACCGATGTGTTTGGCTTTACAAACATACTCTCCCGGGCATCTGCATTTCTTCTCATCGTCGCCATTCTTTTATCGAAACCTTTGGTCTCTTACGCATCTTTCTCCATTAGTTATTTAAAGGAAGAGCGCTCATATCTATCCATGCCTGATGCAGAGGATATACGCAACGCTGAGCGCCTGGTCAAGTATGGTTTCTTCAAAAAAGGAGACTGGGACAGAAAGGATATCAAAAAGAGAGAGAAGCAGATCAAGGAGAAGGGAGGCGCAAAGATCATCAAGGACGGCGAGGTCGACATGGAAGTGATGGAATACCGCGCCGGCGAGTTCATCAAGACGTCCTATCCCGATCCGAAAGTCAGGCATGTCCTCACAGCTTCTGATCCAAACTATACGACCCTTGAGAAGAGCTATCTCTGGGTCCTCAACCATGTGACGCTCGACTGGAAATTTACGAAAGCGGTCAAGGTAACCGACGCATATGGATCCTCTGTCGGCACTGATCACTGGGGCGTCATGAACACGCGCATCGGAGAGGTGCAGAGGACGATCAGCAACCTCATGCAGACGATCGGTGCGCTTGTCAAAGATCTTTTCAACATGATTCATGAGCTCACCATCTGGGATGAGCGGCTTTCCTGGCATGAGCAGGCAGACAAGGGCGATCGTTCGGGCGATATTGCGCTCAAGGGTGCATGGGTCGACCTTGTTGACGGCGGTCCTGAGAATGCAGGTTCTGTCCTTGGCCTTGCACGCCAGGCGGGGTTCGTCACGGTGCCGGATCTCTTTTTCAGCACATTCATCCAATCTCCTGACGACATCGACAAGGAGGTCGACTCGCTGGAGCACGGCAATCAGCAGGTCAAAGTGATACTCAAGCGAAAGCTCCACCAGTTCATCCAGTGGAGAGACCATACCCGAAAGGAGATCGAACAGAGAAAACGCTTCACGGTACAGTATCTGAGACAGCATATCTCTGCCATCGAGTTGAACATGGGCTGGCTGACGCCATATCTGCGCCAGATGAAGTATCTCAAGCAGAATACGAACTTCCATGACAGTGCAAATCTCATCAGCACGTTCGATACGGCGAAATTCGAGATAGAGACGCTGTGCACGAAGAAAAATGAGAAGAAGTACAAGCCTGTCGTCCTCATGAACTTCCAGTTCCTTTCTTTTCCTGAACGCTCCGGCCCGACGTATCAGTACTCGGGATTTCAGCATGCGGGGAGCATGACCATGACGCTGCGCGGCTATGTCTGGACGGATGAACAGATCGAGAACTACCAGAAGATGCGAAACGAAGAAGGCCTGCAGCTCCTCGGTGAGATGGACAGCGGCTTCAAGGCAGCGATGGAGGCTCTTGGCAAGGAGATCAGAAAATACATCGAGCAGGCGGAAGGCGAACTCCCTGAGACAGATGATGAAAAACTTATCAGCGAACTCAAAGAGAGACTGGACAAGCTTGAGAATGGCGGTAAGGACAAGAAAAAGAAGGAGGCCGGCATCGAAGCCGGAGGTGAGCTCTACCAGCCCTTCCTTGATGTCGGAAAAGCGTTCTGGGATATGGGCAAGATGTTCATCCCCAAAAAGATTCTTGACATCAAGTTCCCGGAAAAGGAGGCCTACATCAAGGAACAGAAGGAAGATGATGAGAAAAAGGCCGCCGCTGGTGATATGAAAAGAGCGATCAAGGCTGCCTTTGTCAACTACCGCAAGGCCCACAGGATGATCACCTGGTAGCTGATGTGCAGCTTCAGCATAAGGATTTCTCATAACCTTTAAAAATACCTGACGCCTATAATGCCCTATGTCCGACTATTTCAATGTGAACAGCAGATACTTCGATTCTGACGCTGCACTGGAACAGCCGATAACGGCAAAACCGGTCCCGAAAAGAGAAGGTGCAGCTCCCGGCACTGACCCAGGCGGCTATCTGACGTCAAAGATAGTTGGTATCACGACCAATCCTACGCTGAACCAGGTTGAAGGGCTCCAGGCGCAGATACGAGCCGGAGCATCGAAGGTGGAGCTTGGCTTCATGGGCGTGCAGAAAGGCAATGCAAACAGTCCGACACCGGAATCCATGACTAAAACAGATCGCGAGATGATCCGTGACCTTGCCAAGATCAACAAGGTCGAGACGACCGTCCATGCAGCACCTTCCGTCTCCAATCTTTCCGGTTTCTCCCAGAACGGCTTCAATGAGCAGCAACGAGAATCTGCGCTGAATGAGATCAAACGCGCTGTCGATTTCGCTGCAGACGCTTCGACCGGCGGAGCTGTCGTCGTCCATTATGATGAATGGCAGAGGCCTATCGAGCCGACCTATGGAAACCATGGCCAGGAGACCACATTCCAGGGATATGCCGGAGAATTGGTCAAAAAAGAGAGGAAAAGTGAGTACTTTGAGGGTCAAAACGTCAATGAGTACGGCTCTTCTCAGGCACTTTTTGCTGACAGGAAGTCAAATCAGCTTCAGGCCCTGCCGCGAAATATTGAACTTAGAGAACCACTTCTCAAGAAAGTCTCTTGGGATCCTGATACTCAGCTGCTGGAGTATGATTACGAAAAGAACGATGACGGGACGCCCAAGACAGCGACATTGACCTATGATGATATCGTCAAGCTTGAAGAAGACCTGCATAATCCTGAGGATCCGCGCTTTAAGGATTATAATGACCACTATGATACGGTCTATGGAAGAAAGATGCGCGAAAAATGGAACGCTATCCAGTCAGAGACTGATGAGCGCAAGCGAAAAGATCAGATCGTCCTCTACCATTTCATGAAGAACCAGGCAGAGCAATCCTATGAAAATTATATCCGTATGGAAGGGGAGCTTGCAGATATCGAGCGAAACCTTAGTGATGAAAACCGGATAGAGCAGATCCGTCAGAAGGATCCTGAATATGTCAACAAGCTTCAAAGGCTCAAGATCCAGTACGGCGAGCAGCGGGACAAGAGTTACGCTCGCTTCATGCAGCAGATAGACCAGTCAGTAAACATGGCCCCACTTGAGGATGTCAGCATCGAGAAGTCAGCGAACACGATCGCTGATGCTGCGCTCTACGCCTGGGAGCGAAGCCAAGGAAACAAGCATCTGAACCGGAATCTTTACATAGCTCCTGAATCGGTCTTTCCTGAAAGTTTTGGTTCGCACCCTGATGAGATGATGAAAATGATCGATAAGTCCAGGGAAGAGATGGCCGAACAGCTCATGAAGACAGAGCAGTTTAAAGACCGAAAAAAGGCAGAGGAGGAGGCCGCAAAATATATCCGTGCGACGCTTGATATCGGCCACATGAACATGTGGAGGCGGCACATGAAGCGCAAGGAAGGCGAGTCTATAGAGGATTTCAATAGACGCTTCAACAAGTGGGCTCTTGAGAAAAGTGAAGAGATGGCCAAGAAAGGATATGTCGGTCACGGCCATATCAGCGACAACTTCGGTTTCGGAGACGAACATCTTTCGGTCGGAGAAGGCAATGCTCCTATCCGTGAATTTGTCGACAAGCTCAGGAAATCAGGAAAAGTTGATGATTTCATCACAGAGATCGGAAGCTATAATGCCAATACTGCCCAGATGGATGCATGGAGCCATCTTGGCATCAGCATGGGTCCCGGACGCTATTTCAAAGGCACAAGCCGTGGCTCTCCAGGCTACTTCAACCAGCTGAGGAACCAGTATGTAGGCAGGACAAGGAAGCCAAGCTATGTCTATGGAAAGTATGTGCCCCAGATCAGCTCTGATAAATGGCAGGGTTGGAGCCCTTGGACAGGAAGTCCGATCTAGGAGAATTCTACATCAGCTTGAGATCAGACGTCACTGCATCGATGAGTTCATCGGCTGCAGGACCTATGCCGACGCACGTCTTTGTTCCGGGAGCGATGACTGTCTTTCCCGCATCTGTGATAACAGCTGCGACAAGCTTTTTGGCTTTCGCCTGCTGCTGGTAGTCAAGAAGCTGCTTCTCGTTTTCGACCTTCAGGACAATCTTGGCCATGCCTTCAGCCCGCCATTCATCGACCGCGTCCTGCGAAGATCTCAGCACTGCCTCTACTGATGCATGTGCGGCTTGCGCTGCCATCTTTCCTTTCGGCAGTTTCAGGTCCGTCCTGACAAGGATGACTTGTTTCATGATCCCTCTAAATGCATTCTTCTTTTTATGCCTTCTGCTCTTTTCTTTATTTTCTATATGGTAAATAATTTTTGATAAAAAAAGCCGGAATGCATTTTCCGGCTGAAAAACTATCTCGCTAGGATATAGATGCTAGCGTTTCTCGAGCGGATCTGCGTAGACGAGGATCGCCCTCTTCTCCTCTTGGTTGAAGTCGTCCGTGAAATGCTTCTCGATGAGGCCGCGCACCTCGTGGTGGCCAAACTCTGTACCGCTGAGCTGACCGAGCATCTCCATGACTCTCTTCTTTAGGTACTCGTTCTCCACAAAGCAGATGGAGTTGTCAGTAAGCCATCTGTCTAGATGGGACATGAGGGAGCCATATCGCAGAAACCTATTTC
>JBMCSP010000055.1:0-5497 GCA_048624455.1 Nanobdellota archaeon | reverse complement strand
CCTTCTTCGAGGTGCTCTTCTTCGCGCCGCCTGATGATCTTTTCTGCTGGCGGGGTGAAGGTTTAGAGCTGCCTGAGTCATCGTCAGACGCATCATCATCCGATGCATCGTCAGGATCGCCAGAGTCACCTGCAGACATCTCTTCATCTCCGCTGTAGACTATCTCATCTTCTTTTTTAGAGATCTTTGGTATCTTTTCGCTGAGCCGAGCAAAGAGCCCTTTCCTCTTCTTGTTCGATTCCATGCCTGTGAAGTCCTCAAGGAATTCAAGACCTTTGGTCTTTTTCTCTCCGGAAAGCTTCTCTTCCTTATCTTCCTCATAGACAAACCGCTTCTTCTTAAGCAGGTTTGCTCCGCTCAAGAAGATCTCTTTCTTTATCTTCTGGACGATGATGACAAGGAACAGAACGACCAAGGCGAAAGCGAGGAGCAAGAAGACATCCCGCATCACGACCTCATTGAGAAGGTCGGTCTGGAAAACGATCGCCTTTCTCAGGATGGACTCTCCAAGAAGCAGAGGATTGTACTGCGATAGGCGGATCATGTAGTCAGGCATCTGTTCAAGCGGAACAAGGATGCCCGAGAGCAGGATGAACAGGCTTCCTATGCTGATACCTGCAAGCGACACGATCTCCTGGGTGCTGAAGAGATAGCCAAGCACCATGCCTACAAGGGTGAAGAAAGATGCGACGACCACGAGACCGACAAAAATAGTGACAAAATTAGAGAGCACAGCTCCGCCGAAGACGAAGGTTGAGACCAAAAGTATCAACAGGCTCTGAGCAAGCGTGACGAGGAGATTCGATACGAAGACACCAGTGATGAAGACGATATCTGCGGTCGGTGTGACAAAATTTCTGAAGAACGAGCTCGAGGTCTTCTCCATGACAACAAGCGTTCCTGCAAGCATCGTACTGACCAGCATGATGACCATGACAAGAAGCGTCGGGAACATATAGCTCAGCGGCGCCTGTTCAGCGACGACCGGCTCGACCGAAGTCTTGATAGGCGCTGTAAGATTCTCTGCATCGCTGATGTCAAGACCTTCCAGGTTACCTGTTGCAACAGCGAAACGCTGCCGTACACCGGTAAGTGCCTCAATCGCATCAGCAGCATTCTCTTTGGCGCTGAGCAGATCATCCTCGATGACATTTGTGTATGAGTCAAGATCATTGTTCTCTGAAACATAGTTGGCGACCGCTCTCTTGAGATCATGGTGGATGGTCTCGCTCGTATTGAACGTGTCGATGATGGATTCTTCCCATTCCTCAAGGTTGTCGTCTCCCGTCATGTTGTTGAGTGCATAGTCGATAGCGTCAATAGCATCTTCCTGGATGTCATCTGTCGAGTCGAAAAGATCGCCAGCCAGCTCCTCGAGGTCTTCCATGTCGTCTGCAGAGCTCTCAAGATCAGTGTCCAGGCTCTCAAGCGAAGCAAGCGCATCATCGATCCTGCGCCTAGTCGACGATGTGAAATCTGAGACCTCTTCGAGGACAACAAGCTGTTCGTTTATTATTTGATCAACATCTTCCACCTTGCTGAGAACGTCCTCAGTCTGCTCGGAAGCGATCTCCGAGGTTCGTTCTGAAAGCTGGTTGATGACAACAGTCCGTACGATCGCCAGGATGTCGCTCTTTGACTGATCGACATAGAACTTAATCTGGTTCGCACCTTCTTTGCCAAGCTCGAAATCCTTAGGGAACTCGATACAGGTATGCGTCGAGCCTTTCTTGATATCATTGACGCAGAGATCAGGAAGAGGATACTTCATGACCTTGAATGTGCTGTCATCCTGGAGCTTCTCAAGATATGATTCTACGAGGTCATCATACTCTTCTGCATAGACACCGATATTAAGACTGTATTGGTTGATATTGCCGAAGGCAAGCCCTACCAGAACTATGATAAGAAGGGGGCCAAGGAGGACTGTCGCTACCGACGTCCTTGATCTTGAGATGAGCCGCAGCGTCTTTGATATTATCTTGAAAACTTTCATGGTCACTTCTTCCTTCGGGTTGTCTTTTTCGTTGTCTTCTTCTTAGGCGATGCAGGCTTCTCTTCATCCGCATCGGATTTCTCGTCTTCCTGCTCGTCCTTTCTTCCCTGCTTGTAAAATTCCTCAAACACTTCATCAAGAGAAGGCTTCTTCACATTAACTTCTACAAGCGTCTCCTTTGAATGGTCGATGATGTTAAGTATGCGATGGAGGACAAGTTCGGCCTTCCTTGTATAGATGACCACCTTATGGCCGTCATTGTATATCTTTTCGATGCCAAGCTTTCTGCCCCCCAGATGCCTGATAAGATACGGATAATTTCCTGGATACGTCTGGAGGATAATCTCTTCATTCTTTGAGACATTATCCTTGAGCTGGTCAGGGGTACCGACATGGATCATCTCGCCGCGGCGTAGCACCGCTATCCTATCGCAGAAAGATTCGACTTCATCAAGGAAGTGCGACGCCATGAGGATCGTGGTACCCTTCTCATTGATCTTCTTGATGATGTTCCACATCTGCTTTCGAAGGACAGGATCAAGATCTGCTGTCGGCTCGTCGAGGATGAGAATCTTTGGATCATGGATGAGGGCGCACGCGATATCAAGACGCTTTTGCATACCCCCTGAAAGGTTTCGTGCTTTCACATTCCTAGAGCTGTAGATGCCGATGAGATTGAGAAGTATTTTCGTGTTCGTCCTTCTGATATCTTTTGACAAATTGTAGAGCGCTCCAAAATAATCAAGGTTCTCCTCGACCGTCAAATCTGAGTAGAATGAAGGATTTTGCGCAGCGAAGCCAAAGATGCGCTTTGCCTCATCATGCGAATAATAGACTGACCTGAACTGGTCGGTCGCATTTTCGTAGTCAAGAAGATGCTCAAGCTTGAATGAGACATCGCCTATTTCAGGACGCAGAAAGCCGATGAGCGTATTGAGGAATGTCGTCTTGCCGTGTCCAGACATGCCGATAAGGCCAAGGATTTCACCCGAATAGATCTCCATGTTGACGTTCTGGAGAACTATCTTAGGACCGAAACTCTTAGAAAGATTCGATACTCTTACTACAACAGTGTCCATATGCTTACTTTCGGATGAGATTGCTTTTATATTTTCCGTTTTTGGTTGTTTGGTTGAAAAGTTTCGTCAAAGAAAAGCAGAGAACAAAAACTTTTTAAGGTTGCATCTTTAAAGGGTCACAGTGACTATGAAATATTTCAGTCGTTGTGTTTATGTGCTATTGGTTTTCCTTACCTTGAGCAAAGATGCCAGCGCATTCTTTGTTCCCTCTGCGCTGCAGCTGCTCGGAAGTGCCTTGTCAAATGTTATCGCAGCAGCCATAATCATCTTGATCGCATTCTTCGGGAGTGTTTTTATGTATCTGAAGAATGGATTAGCAAAGAGAAAGAAAAGATGGATCGTGCTAGCGTTACTGTTCATCTGTATTCTTACAACAATAATATTTCACAATTTCCTTCAACTAAAGAAGATAAACAGCGGATATGATGATGATTGGGCAGATCATACTGACCTCCGCCTTTCTGAAGGAGACATAATAGAGTTCACGTTCATGAATACCACAACGACCAGAAACTCTCCAGACAAAGAAGATGAAACCCAAAAAGAGTCAATCAAAGCAACAAAAAAAATCTGCCTGAAGTTATGCAATTGGTCGCGGCAAAAACAAAGAGCGACAGGAACTGCATCAGGATAAATTCTTGGATAAGGTGTGAAAACACCACTGACTCATATGAGAGCGGAGCAATGGTGGAAGAGGTTATCGATGCAATCGCACGTAGTTTTGAAACAGAAAGCCCTGAAGACGTTGATATCAACACGATATCTTATGAAGAGATGAAAACAGGACACATCCTCATTACAACCTTCCCAAAAGAAAAGAATGCGGACATCTTCAGATTCTCTAAAGACATAGATGAATCGATCGATCCTACTGTTATCACTCAGCCGCATTCGTTCCTTGAGACACTCAAACCATACAAAGACGAGAAGATCATCATCTTTTGCTATGGTGGAGGAACCGCTCGATCATACGCCAACCTCGCAAGATTGTTCGGATTTGAGGCATATGGTATGGGAATCATGTCATTGACCAATGAAGATCTTCTTGATCAGAAAAGATTCAAAGAACTAAGCAATAAGCACTCGATAACGATCAACACTTTTGGGCAAAGAGGTAAGAGAAATAAGGATCTCTACCTCTTTTTTGAAGTTGGGGACTCATTTGATGAAGTCAAGCGGGTTGCGGAACTGGAAGACGAAGAAGCAGTGCTTGACCAGGGTGTCTATCGAAGAGATGAAACACCACTATCAGAGTTATACGCAAATATAAGCAAAGAAAGAATCCTTGAGAGCAATATGTTGTGCTCATCAGGCCTTGAATGCAAGATTCTCCAGTACTGGCTTCATGAGCAAAACCTTTCTGGGAAAGTGAACGACATCTATCACATATACAAGTAAGATTTATTAATCCGCCGCGATTCGACCTTTCCATGCAATGTGACATGTGCGGCAAGGAGACTGATTCTTTGCGAAAGGCCCGGATCGAAGGAATAGAGATGCAGGTCTGCGCATCATGCGTCAGATACGGCGAGCCTGTCAAGACTGAAAAACAGCGCAATAAAGAGATTTCCTCAAAGTTTCGCAAGAAAAGAGCATACCGCGTCAAGGAGATGGAATCCGAGGACATGATTGTCGATGATTATGCCCAACGCATCAGGACAGCTCGTCAGAAAAAGCAGCTTGTGCAGAAAGCTGTCGCCGTCAAGCTTGCTGAGAAAGAATCCGTCATCCACGCTATAGAGACGGGGAAGCATGAGCCTGATATGGATCTTGCACGCCGCCTTGAGAGACTTCTTGGGATCACCCTTATCGAAAAGGCTTCGCAGGCGTCGCCAGAGGACGGGCTCAACGACCTGCTCAAGCAGCAGAAGAAAGGAAAGTCATCCTCAAGTGCATTGACGCTCGGGGACGTGATATCCATAAGAAAAAGGAAATGAAGAAATTCTGGGCATTGGACCTACAGGCCAAGGACCTCTTCCATCTTGCCTTGGTCAAAGCCGACGATCATCTTGCCATCTATCTCGATGACAGGGACGCCCATCTGGCCTGATTTCTGGACCATCTCCTGCGCTTTCTCCCTATCTTCTGCGACATTGATCTCCTCAAATTCTATATTATGCTCTTTGAGAAACTGTTTTGCATTGGTGCAGTGCGGACAGGTAGGAGTGGAATAGACGATAACTTTTGCCATGTGGTTTCACCTCATAAGTGTTCTATTTCTAGAAAAAGGAATCTGATTTAAAAGCATTACGTTTAAGGGCGATAGAGCAAAAAGGACACAGGTTCAAATGAAATATATGTTAAAATAAACCATGAAAACATTTTCATAAAAGTTTAAAAAGAGTGGATGCATTGTATGCTTCATGAAATATGTGATGATAGCCCCCGCAGGGCCTTTGCTGAAAAATATCCTCCCTTCGTT
>JBMCSP010000054.1:0-5500 GCA_048624455.1 Nanobdellota archaeon | reverse complement strand
ACTGTTTGCGTCAGCTCCTTCAGGAACGTCCGTCCGTTTGGCCGTTCATCGCCGTCGCCTGCCGGACCATACCTGATGATACCGTCGACATTATCGATGCGAAGCCCGTCGATCCGATACCGCTTCAGCCAGTGGATGCAGCTCTCGATGAAGAACTGCCTGACGTGCTCGTTATCATAATCGATGCGCATCGTTCCCCATGGCGTCTCTTCTTTCATGTAGAGCTCATACCCGTGCCTGCTCTTCCAGACATGGATGCCGTTGTCTTTTCCGCTGTATCCAAAGACCATGTAATCCTTGAACGGAAGATGCCCCAGGACAAAATCTCCGATGACGGCGATTCCCTTCTCATGGAACGCATCGATCATCCGTGCGAAATCATCAGGCGTTCCCCAGTTCTTCTGGATCGCATACTGGAACGGGACAAGATAACGATACTTCCAGTTGTCGCCGTCGATGCTTTGGGCAAAGGGAAGGAACTGCACCGTATTGAATCCGAGACTCTTGACATGGTCGATGATGCCCGATTCTGCGATGAACCTGAAGAAATCTTTCTTTGAGACGTCGCGTCCGCATTTGCCTTTGAATGCTCCATGCTTTGCCTGCCAGTGCACGATGAGACCGGGAAGATCGGTCTGCATGATCTTGACGCTGCGCTCTGGATGGCTGACGAATCCATGCTTCATCGCATAAGCGGACGGATCCTCAAAATCCCAGAAGATGGTATTTCCGTCATCGTCGAAGAATGCACCGGCCGGATCCTGATAATACAGCCCGTCAACAAGGAACTTATACTTGTCCTTATGCTTGATGGCGTCAGTCCGTATCGAAGCGCTAAGATGATGATTATCATGAGTGAGTGTCCATCTCTCCTTTTCTCTCCTGCCCCAGTCATTGAACGGGCCTGAAAGGACAACTTCAGTCTTTGGATTGTCGATGAGGAGCGTAAACTCGACCTCTTCTGCCCTTCCGCCTGCTTTGCGGGAGACTACTCGTGGTCCGAACCGCGCATCCCAGCTTGCGATGTCATCGCTGGGAACCTTGTCCCAGACCTCTTCCCATTGGTACAACGCCATCAGTCTCACAATCCCTTGGGCGTATTTAAAGATTCCTGTTTGAAGGGCGGATGATCATCACTCCTGTTTTTGCACCATCATTTTCTCGTCTAAAACTCCCAAAATGTGGAAAATTATCCTTTTGCATCTTTTGGGTATCCTTGATTAGTATTAAGCCTTAAATAGACGGCGGATGAGAACAAACTCTGATGATTATCGTATCGTGGCAGGACTTGTGCAGATTGCTGCATGAGCGCTGCAACGGAAAAGAGGTGGGTATATGAAGCTTAATGATATTAGTATTAGATGGCAGCTTATGGCTATCTGTATTCTGCTCATAACTGTTCCTGTTGCAATTTTGGGACTTACGAGCTATAATGCTGCACATGATGCGGTTTACGCACAGATAGAAGAACGGCTGGAACGCCAAGCAGGACTTATTGCTGAAGAGGCGCAGATTATCTATGATTTGGCTATCGACAATGTCCAAGGCGACCTCAACGTGGCCCGGACAAAGATAAAGGAACAAGGAAAAGTACAGGTAGAAGAGGACCTGCCTATGGAGGTCATGGCTACCAATCAGGTGAGCAATGCTGCATCGACCATTACTATAGGGACTATGACGCTTGGTGGCGAGAAGCTCTATGAAGATTTCAAGCTTGTCGATGAGATCCAGTCCCTTAATGGCGGGACAGCCACCATTTTTCAGGTTATCCCGGGCGGCCTTCTTAGGATATCTACTAACGTCATAAAGACTGATGGCACGCGAGCCGTCAACACATATATCCCTTCTGATTCTCCAGTCTATCAATCTGTGATGCAGGGAGAGACCTATTACGGAAGGGCATTCGTAGTGAACCAATGGTATCTTACTGCTTATGAGCCGATCAGGGATGGATCTGGAAGAGTCGTCGGTGCGCTCTATGTGGGTGTTGATGAAGACGAATATCAAGAACCTCTTCTGAATAGCATTGCCGATGAGGTCATCGGGGAAAGCGGTTACATCTGGATCCTGAACAGCGAAGGTGAATATATACTCTCAAAGAATCGAGAGACTGATGGATCAAGCGTCTGGGATGCACAGGATGCTGATGGAGATTACTTCATTCAAGAGATCATCGCGGATGTCAAGACATTCGATTCCGAAGCTGAGACAGGCATCATTCACTATCCATGGGACGACGGAGGCAAGAGCAAAACCAGGATGAAAGTCGCCTCTTATGCCTATTTCGAGGAATGGGACTGGGTCATCGGACCGAGCGCCTACGAGGAAGATTTCCTTGATGGGCTTCATCGTATCGAACGAACTACAATATTTGTAGCGATCCTTTCTGTCGTTGTCGGTTCTCTTGTAGCATACTTGTTCGCACAGCTCATCGCAAGCAACTTCAAGTCGCTTGTCGAAAAGATGCAGACTGTTGCGAAAGGCGACCTCACTATACGTCTTGATAACAAGTACGGCAAGAACGAGCTCGGCAAGATGGCCGAAGCGTTCGGTAGCATGGTCGGAAGCCTCAAGCAGCTCATCGTCAGCATCAAGGATAATACCACCTCCACCGCTGCAAGCTCTGAGGAACTCTCTGCAAGCTCTGAGGAAGTCAACTCATCCATGCAGCAGGTCAGCTCGACGATCCAGGAAGTCGCTAAAGGTGCGCAGACAGTTTCCCAGAATTCCACCAAAGCGCAGGACGAGGCGAAGAAAACTGCAGAAAGCGCAACAGCAGGAAGCCAGTCAGCCCAGCAGGTCAACGAGAAGATGACGCAGATCAGCGATTCTACCCGTGATGGTGCTGAAAAGGTCAAATCTCTTGGAGACAAGTCGAAGGAGATCGGCGATATCGTCGATACTATCAACAACATCTCGGAGCAGACAAACCTGCTTGCCCTGAACGCGGCAATAGAAGCAGCACGAGCAGGCGATGCAGGACGAGGTTTTGCGGTTGTAGCTGACGAGGTCAGGAAGCTTGCAGAGCAGACCGGCCAGGCGACGCAGCAGATCTCGGAACTCATCAACGGCATCCAGGGAGAGATCCAGACCGCAGTCGACAGCATGGAGAAGAACAGCCAGCAGGTCGATGAAGGCGGCCAGGCAGTCCAGGAATCGCTCAAGTCATTCGAGAGCATCCCGACCATGGTCGAAGCGGTCAACCAGGCACTCTCTGAGATGGCGTCTGTCGCCCAGGAGAACGCTGCGGGTTCTGAAGAGGTCTCTTCATCGGTGCAGCAGGTCACGAGCGCTATGCAGCAGGTCGCTACATCTGCACAGGATCTCAGCAGGGGTGCTGATGAGCTCAAGCGTCTGGTCGCACAGTTCAAGCTGAGCGATGATGATGCATCATCCACTTCGCAGGATGATCAGGAAGAGATGATCCGCAAGAAGAAAGAGGAGATCGCACGTAAAGCAGCAGAGCAGAAACGCCAATCGACGCAGCAGCAGACAAAGGTGCAGTCCCAGCAGCAGAGTCAGCAGCAGAAGAACCAGGACGCAGGACCTTCCTCGTCTGCTGAAGCTGATGCTGATTCCAGTGCGAAAAAAGGGGGTCAGCAATGATTCCCTGCCTTTTTTCCTTTTATGGATCTTGGCAGCTGAGAGGTGAGACGGATGGTCGCAACAGATGAAGGGCGGAATGCAACAGAGAGCAAAAGCCAAGACGTGCAAAGGACGCAGATAAAGGATCCTCAAGGTGCGAACGAGCAGTCGGTAAGCTATGAAGAGAAGCAAGTAGTCGTCTTCAAGCTTGCGAATGAGGAGTTCGGCGTTAATATAACGGATGTCAAAGAGATCATCCGCATGGATTCCATCACGCAGATACCCAACACGGCATCCTATGTCAAAGGGGTCATCAATCTTCGCGGCGGGATCATCGTGGTCATCGACCTGGCGAAGAAACTTGGGCTTCCTGAAAAGGATACCGACAGCAATACCCGGATCATCGTGCTGGAGATCGCTGACAACACTGTCGGTATGATCGTCGATTCTGCGACAGAAGTGCTTCGGCTTCGCAGCGATGAGATAAAGGATGCGCCTTCTATCGTCAAGCAGAAGATCGATACAGATTATATTGAGGGTGTCGGCATCGTCGACGAGCGCTTGCTCATCCTACTTGATCTGGGCAAGGTTATCCAAAGCGAAGACATGGGAAAGATCCATGAGATCGAAGAAAGAACTGCGCCTGCCAGCATAAAAGAGACGGACACCACAGGCATCTCTGATAAAGGGACAACCGCTTCGCAGGATCAGGTAAATGCTGGTGGTGAACAAGCCATACAGGATGGACAGGACAAGGAAACCAGTGCAGATGTTTCCCCATCAGACGCACCTGCACCGGCCAGTGCAGAAGAAGAATCAGAAGCATATGCAACCACTGACGAGGCAGCAGCAAAAGATGCAGGCCCTTCTAAGGAGCCGGCATCAGTATCGTCAGCATCAGCGTCTGCATCATCATCTGCATCCAAGGCACCTGCAACCAAGACAAAGTCCCCTTCAGATAAACAGAAGGAGAGAAAGAAACGCTAACGCATCATTTTCAGTGAGTGTGTGAAAAAGGAGGTAAGAGCATGAAGAAAGTAATGGTAGTTGAAGATTCTTCTCTGATGATCGCGGTCATCCGCAACTTCATCAAGAAGGAAAATGTAGAAGTCGAGTTTCTAGAAGCCCATACAGGTGACGAGGCGGTCAAGAGATACGAGGCCGAGAAGCCTGATCTGGTCTTTATGGACATCAAGATGCCGGGCATGGACGGCTTGACCGCTCTTGAAAAGATTAGAGAATCGCACTCAGATGCGAAAGTCGTCATGTGCACGTCGCTCAAAGAGAAAGAGAACGAGGAGCGTGCGACAAAAGCCGGAGCTGTAGGGTACATCATGAAACCGTTCAGCAGGAAAGACATCGTTGATGCCATCAATATGCATCTCTGAATGAAAAAACAGGTGAATGATTATGGGAATATCAGTAATGGTTGTAGATGATTCTGCTTTTATGCGAAACATGCTCAAGCAGATCATCACTGAAGCAGGATCCCAGGTCGCCGGTGAAGCGGGAGACGGGAATGAGGCCATCACCAAATATGAGCAGTTGAAGCCTAAACTGGTCTTTATGGATATCATGATGCCAAATACCAATGGTATCGAGGCACTGAAAGGGATCAAGGCAAAAGACAGCGGAGCCAAGATTGTGATGTGCACATCTGTCGGCCAGCAAAAGATCATCGATGAAGCGGTCCAGGCGGGAGCCGCTGACTTTGTGGTAAAGCCGTTCCAGAAGGATGGCATCATCAACGTTCTCAAGAAATACGGAGGCTAGAGGGCAGCTCTTGCAGTTCTCTGATGCCCATTATCCTGATGCCGAATGGTAACAGTCCTGATAGTAGATGACTCAGCACTGAGCAGAAAAATCCTTACCGATGTCTTTTCTGCTGAAAGTGCCATCTCTGTCGTAGGGACCG
>JBMCSP010000053.1:0-5552 GCA_048624455.1 Nanobdellota archaeon | reverse complement strand
GTACAGCTGGCGCGAAGAACGAGAAGAACCCAAAAAAGCCGAAAAAACCGTAATTCTCTGTCGCAAAACCAAGCAGTCCGAGAAATCCCAGAAAACCCATGAACTTCAGATAGTATGCTTTCATTCTACATCACCTATACTCCTTTCTTCTCCATGACGATATTCGATACAGTCTTTACGAGCGCCCCGCCGAAAAGGGCGATAGTCATGAAGATATTGACTTCGAAGCGTTCTGCCAGAGCGCTGGTTATGATCTCATAGACGATGCCTGTGACAAGCACCATGACCATGAACCAAGCGGCATTTCTCTCAGATATCGCTTCTATCTTCTGCTCGCGTTCATCACGCCTGAGTGCCACCATGATATGTGTCACATCCAGCAGCATGAATCCTATCCATCCTACTGTCACCACCATCCTCGTATAATCATCCCAGTAGGGGAGACTCTGAAAGACGATGAACGGGATGAGGACAGCTGCGATATAGACCCAGCCCTGCCAGGTCTTTGGAGATATTCCCCATCCTCCGTATTTTCGCCTCTGAAACCATTCCGGTCGTCCGATCATTGTAATCACCTTCTGCTGATCTATCTGTGCAAGTTAATTATTTTAAACAATTTGTTAGAAATATACAACAACCAATATTTAAAGGTTTCGAAATGATTCGAGAATTAACGCTTCCATCCGCGACTATGCTCTATATTAATCCCTTTCGCTATCCCATACTTGAACGGGTAGCGTTCCAAGGCAACATCATTCTCGACGATATCAAGTGTCCGTGAAAGATCTCGTGAAGAGTGGATATACGTCATGAAATTCTGGGCACTTTCGTGGGGATTGTTGTACAGAAAGAAATTGAACAAACCAAAGTTCGTATATGCCCAGAGAAGTCGTTCCTTCATCTTTTCGAACTGTACAACGCTCGTCACGAGTTCTGTCTTCTGTGCTGTCGTATCTATCCCATCGATGCGCAAGAGACGATCAAGTCCTTCTCTGCTGAACACGTAGAACCCATCACTAACTTCAAGCGCCTTACCGAGTCGGCGCGGTACCTGCGGTTGAGTTCCTATGTGATCCTCCAGCGTGAATTCGCTCGGAAGAAAAGTCTTCAGATGCTCGATCCTGTTCTGTTCTGATGGTGTGAGATTGTTCATGCAAAAAAGAATCCTTGTGAGTTCAAAAAAGTTGTTCTGTCATCTCTAAGCAAAGTCAGATATCAAAAAGGCTCATCTGCAGGTCATCATCTTCCTGTTTTCCTGCCATGCTCCTTTTTGTCGCGTCTGCCGCCTCAAGCTTTCGCATGATCTCCTTGCTTCGAAGGACAACCTCATTAGGAAGCCCGGCAAGCCGTGCTACCTGGATGCCGTAGCTCTTGTTCGTTCCGCCTTCGACGATCTTTCGAAGGAAGATAATCTCCTCGTCTTTCTCCTTGACAGCGATATTGTAGTTGCGGATCTCCTTGAATTCTTGGGCAAGCTTGTTGAGCGCATGATAATGCGTCGCGAAGAGCGTCTTTGCTTTGATGCGGTTGTTGATATACTCTGCGACCGACCAGGCGATAGAGACGCCGTCGAACGTGCTTGTCCCGCGTCCGATCTCATCAAGAAGGATGAGGCTCTTCGATGTCGCGTTCTGCAGGATATTCGCGGTTTCTGACATTTCCACCATAAATGTTGATCGTCCGGAAGCAAGGTCGTCGCGTGCACCGACTCTGGTGAATATCTTATCGACAATACCTATCGTCGCTGCATCCGCTGGAACGAACGATCCCATCTGAGCAAGAAGGACGATAGCGGCGACCTGGCGCATATACGTCGATTTCCCTGCCATGTTAGGACCGGTGATGATCATCATACGCTTGTCAAAGATGAGGTTGACATCATTGGGGATGAACCGAGGCTCTATCTGCTCGATTACCGGATGGCGGGAATTGGTTATCGAAACCTCGTACTGGTTTGTCATAGCAGGCCGGACATACCGATTCTGATGAGCGACAGTAGCGAGGCTGTTGAGGATGTCGAGCATGGCGATCTTGTGCGAGATTGTCTGCAGGTCATGGATGTGGTCATGGAGCCTATCGACCACCTCGTTGAAGAGGCGGAATTCCAGGGTATGTATCCGTTCTTCAGCAGTAAGAATCTGGTTCTCCTTCTCCTTGAGCTCTTCAGTGATATAGCGTTCAGCGTTCGCTGTCGTCTGTTTTCTTATATAGCTTGAGGGCACCTGATCGACATTCCGCTTAGTGACCTCGATGTAATAGCCAAAGACTTTGTTGAACCCCACTTTCACGTTGAAACCGAGCTTCTGGCGCTCTTTCTCTTCAAGATCGACGATCCAGCGCTTGCCGGATCCGATGATATCGCGTAGCTCGTCGAGCTTTTCGTTGTAGCCTTCCTTGATAATATTCCCTTCCCTTATCGTCTGCGGCGGATCATCTTTGATTGACTGATTGAGTTCCTTGATGATATGAGTGATGTCAGGAAACGATCTGATCGCATTGAACAGGTGATGCTCAGGGAGTCTGTCCTCACCAGCAGCTTTCGAATCAAGCGATGCTGGATCAACTTCAGCAAGCTGACGTCTTATCGGGTCAAGAAGCTTGAGGGATTCTCTGAGAGCGATGAGGTCACGAGCATTGGCGGAACGGAGTGTTATCCGGGAGATGAGGCGCTCGATGTCATAGAACCGTTTGAGGATCTCGATGAGCTCGTTTCTTGTGAATGAGTCCTTCATCAGGAGTTCTACCGCATCATGGCGCTCTTCGATCAGGTCTTTGGCCACCAGCGGGCGCTTGATCCACTGCTTGAGAAGCCTGGCCCCCATGTTTGTCTTGGTCATGTCGATGACAGAAAGCAGCGTATTTTTGCTGGTCCCGTCAGACAAGTTCTGGGCGATCTCAAGATTTCGCTGGGTCGCGGCATCGATCATCACATATTCCTGAGGGAAGAATGTCCTAAGCTCAGTGATATTGGAAAGCTCGATCTTTTGGGTATCCTGAAGATACGTCAGAAGAGCTCCGACGGCGATGGTGCCTTCCTCCTTGTCTTCAAGCCCATACTGCTCTAGCGAAGTGACTGAGAACTGCGAGCTTAATGTCTGATACGATGTTGCATACTGGAAATATCGCCGTTCAAGGGCATTGATGAAGATGGGCGTAGTATGTATGTATTCAAGTACATCTTTTTCTTTTGCATCATAGAGGAACTGTTCTTCCACGAGAAGTTCAGAAGGCATGAATCTTGCAATCTCTGCAAGAAGCTGATCCCCGCTCTCGACTTGAGAGACCATGCACTCTCCTGTTGAGAGATCGACGACGGCAAGTCCGTATTGCTCTTTATCATAGACAGCCATAAGAAAATTGTTTGTCCGCTCATCAAGCGCATTCGTGTCTGTCAAGGTGCCGGGGCTCACGACACGGATGACATCTCGCTTCACCACGCCTTTCGCAAGCTTTGGATCCTCTATCTGCTCGCAGATCGCGACCTTGTACCCTTTCTTGACCAGCCGCGGAAGATAGGTGTCGACCGCATGATAGGGGATGCCTGCCAACGGGATCTGGGCCTTCGTGCCTCGTTTTGTGAGAGTTATATCCAGCTCTCGCGCAACAGCCTTTGCATCCTCATAGAACGTCTCGTAGAAATCGCCCATGCGAAAGAAGATGATCGCGTCATGGTAGTCTTCCTTGAAGCGCTTGAACTGCTTCATCGCAGGAGTCAGATCATCGTCTTCAGGTATCTTTGACGTATTCGGTTTTTTCAGCATAGTGCTCGACGTATGGGTTAGAGGGTATGTTTAAAAAAGTTTTCAGGGCGAAAAATCACTCCTCTGGATGGATATCCTCATCAATCTCACGGATGTTACTGACATCGCATGCAGGCCAGATCTTTACTCCTGGAAGTGTCGTTATCTTCTTGCCGAGCCTGGATTGGTCCCCGATGATGCAGCCAAGCGCATTTCTTTCCACCTTTATCTTTTTGCCTTTGACCATTGAGAATATGCCTGTCGTGCTTGTAGAACGAGTGATGAATTCCTTGTCAACATAAGCATACGCCCCGATGATGGAGTCGCGCACCTCAGAATTCGATGCAATCTGCGCTCCCTGCATGATGATAGAATTCTCGATGAGGCAACCTTGACCTATCTTGACATCACGGCCTATGATGCTGGTGCCGCGCACCTCACTACCTTTCTTGATAGTCGCACTCTCATCGATGATGGGCTTGACAGGACCGTTGCGACGCATGAGGAATTCGTTTGCCGTCAGAAGATCCCACGGAAATCCTATAGGCACCCAGAACTCCTTCATCGAGATGAGCTCAATGTCGTTCCAGTCGATGTAGCGCTTGACCGCATCCGTGAGCTCGAGCTCTCCTCGCGGCGATTGCTTGATCTTATGCAGATAGTTGAAGATGTCCATCCCGAGGTGGTAGATTCCAACATTGGCGAGGCTCGACTTGGGATAGCGCGGCTTCTCTTCAAGTCCAGTAGCGATCCGCTTCCCATCTGTATGCTTCATCTCAAATATCCCATAGCGCTCAGGATGCGTCACGTCTTTTACTGCGATGCGAGGATACTTCTCGAGTACCTTTGCCACATCCTCTCGCGAGAAGAGATCATCACCGTTCATGATAAGGACGGAAGAATCAGTATCGAAGAGATGTTCTGTCTTAAGGACTGCATGCCCAGTTCCCAGAGGCTCTTCCTGGTCGACATAGGTCAGCTTCATCCCTCTGTGGGATTCGCCCAAGGCATCCATGATCTGGTCCTTGAGGTAGTTGACGACTATGATGACCTCATCGATGACGCCCATGTCCCTCAGCAGATCAAGCGTATACGATATGATCGTGCTGTCCAGCAAAGGAAGAAGAGGCTTGGGTCGCGTCGCTGTCAACGGATACGTCCGTGTGGACGCTCCTGCCGCAAGAATGATGGCTCTCATGAAAGCGGAGATATATCCACTGTTTATATATTTAATTGGGGCGTATCATCATAAAGTGATTGCAGGATAGCATAAGCATCTCATATGTCCCCTAAGCCCATCAGAACCACATAGATAAAAAAAATACACACAGTACTGTGTTCTTATTTTTATAGCCAGATGATGAAATTTAAAAAGGGAAAACGCTTTGATCGCTGTAAGAGAAAAGGAGCTTGTCATAGAGATGTATCGGTGCGATCGCTGCGAACGATGGTTGGATGAGGAAAAGAAATTTCTCAATGATGGGAAATACACAAAGAAGACCATCGTCTGCGAGACATGCCACATACGTCTTTTCCACCATGAAGATCGCCACATCTTCACCAAGACTCGCTGATTCGGCGGGATCGGGTCCGAATTCTCAAAAACCGTCAGTCACCTTTATATATCACCTGCAAAAATTTTCTGATAATGACAGAGAAAATGAACGCAGATATCTATATCTCCTGGTGTCCCGGACTTCCCGACGACAAGGAGGCCCTGCAGATCCTCAAGGATAGCGATCATGTGGCAGGGATCGAGTTGAGCAACACTGACGAGAGCGCAGGAAAGATACGGCGGGCGGGACTCAAGAC
>JBMCSP010000052.1:0-5606 GCA_048624455.1 Nanobdellota archaeon | reverse complement strand
GTCTGTATGCTAATTCATATAGCAGTTTTGCTCCAAGCCATGCAGTCTTTCCATTGATGTCAAGCTGAGGATTGACTTCAACGATATCCGCAGAAGTGAATCTTTTGCTTCTCTTAAGTCTCTCAAGCATTGTGATCGCTTCTCTGGAAGAAAGGCCGCCTGGTTCAGCATATCCTGTCCCTGGTGCGGCCGAGGGATCTATCGCATCGATATCGAACGAGATGTAGAAGTCGCTCTTCCATGACGTGATGATCTCAGTGATCGTATCGGTATAGTTCTGGAAGCCTTCCTTCTCGATGAGTTCAGGCGGATAATGCTTGATCGCTTTCTTCTTAAGGTAGGCATATTCGATGCTATGGATATTGCGAAGGCCGATGATGACTATCTTTTGAGGATCCACAAGACCTTCCTCGATGAGCACTCTCAGGTAATCCTCATGTGTCGGGGGGGTGAAGGTATCCATGAGATCGGCGTGGGCATCGAAGATGACCAGTCCCATATCATCTTTTCCTTCTTTTCTGCGTTTCTCCTGCTGTGCCTTGAAGATATGATACGTTATCGAATGGTCGCCTCCTATAGCGATGAACGGTTTATCCTGTTTCTCGAAGAATTGGTAGATGTTGAGGTTGTTCAGCTCGAAGTTGTCTTCAGTGCATTCGATCTCCTGCTCCTGTGCTGTCTCATCATAATACTCGCGCAAAGCTGCCATGATGTTCTGAGGCCCGTTTGGCGAGCAATGCCCCATGCTTCCAAGAGACGTCGATGCTATGATAATATCCATGGGCCTACGAATCAGGGTGTGTTTAAAAACCTTCTGCGGCTGTACGCCAGTGTCCCGAGTCCTGGCGAAGGCCTAGCATCTCGATGGCTTTTGTCTTGATGATCGCTTTTCTCTGTGCCGATTGTTCTGGGAAATGGTTGATCATGAGGTTGTCAAGGAACTGCTCCTGCTGAAACTCGGTCATCGAATAGATGCTCTCTGCATTCTCTTTGGCCATCTCCTGTTCGATCGCCTTTCTTGCAGCACCTCCAAACTCCTTAGTCATGAAATCAAGGAAATTGTGGTCGATGACATAGTGTTTTGGTGTCGTGACCTTGTGCCAGATGTGATCTTCTGCTTTCCTCAGCTCATTGAACTTAAAAGACATATACGTGAATGCAAGATACTCGATGATGATGACGATGCGGGCTATCTTTGCAAGTTCCATGCTCCCGACGATGATGACGATGAGCAAGGTAAGGAACAGAAATCCCCAGCTGAGGGAGAGCTTCATCAGCACCTTCTCTTTGAGCTCGATATAATAGGTGTAGAAATAGGCGAAAAAGACCACCGCAAGGGGAAAGACAACATAGACATGGTGCATGGCAAGGTTCAGATAGATGTTGCCTGATACTGCATTAAGCGTGAAGTCTGCTGCCACCGCGCCGAGGAAATAGGTGCCGGTCAGGATATTGGCATACTTCTCACGAAGGAAGAACAGCAGTGTTCCGTGGAAGAAAAAGATGATCATCGAGATATCAAGCAGGAGTCTCCTGATGATATACATCATCTCATTTGTCTGTCCTCCCAGTGCAAAAAGATCGACAAGGACGACGAGTGTCAGGACGATGAGCCCCTTTGACCAGAGCTTGACTGATTTCTTCTTCTTTGCATCAAAATGCAGCAGGACTCCCGCGATGAGAAGATAGAACGCGGCTGCCAGTTTCACAAGGACGCTGATGACATCAAGGAACATGAGATGATTAAAGAAAAAAAGAAATATAAAGGTAGGGGTTTAGGCCCCTACTTCATGATGACTTCCGGCTCATCCTCTTCTTTGAAGAGCTCCAGGTCTTCGATCTCATCTATATCTTCAAGATCATGCGCCTGGATGTATCTTTGAGAGAGCGTATAGATCACATCATCCATGTAGAGCGAGCGCGTGATGCGTTTGTTCCAATGAAGATAGTAACCGCTCTTCTCATAATCCTCTTCGTCGAAATGGCTTACCTTTCCTCTCAGATCGAATCCGTCGCCGTTGACCGTATAGATGTACAGGCCGCTGAAGGTGATGTCAGAGTATTCTCCTTCATCACCTTCTTCTCGCACCTCAACAGGGAATGCGAAAAGCTCTTTTTCTCTGTCAAAAAGGACAGCCTTGTGGTCATACAATGCTTCGGAATGAGATCCGCTGTCGCCGATCTCTTCTTTGGCGATCTCTTTCGGGTTCTCCACGTCAGAGACATCAAAGAGAGCGATCTTGACGCCTTCAGTTGTCGCTCGATCTTCTTTCTCATCGACAGTCACTTCCTTTCCGATACCGATGAGAAGCGTCTCGTTGTATGGGTGGAGGTAGTTGGAGAATCCAGGTATCTTGAGCTTGCCAAGGATCTCTGGCTCTTCTGGGTCTTCAACGTCGATGACGAACAATGGATCGACGTTCCTGAACGTGACCATATAGGCCCGTCCCTGCATGAACCTGACAGAGTATATCTGTTCCCGTGGAGCGATCTCCTCGATCTTGCCGACGGCTTCTAGGTCCATGTCAAGCACATAGAGATTGTTGCTTGAGGGATCGTCCTCATCCCACATGTTGCCTGATGTCGTCGCGATCCTGAAGTGATCATCATGCTCGTCCATGGAGAACTGGTTGATGACCCTGCCTTTGACTTCGCCGCTCGCTTCAGGCTTGATCTCATCCTCATCGATGGCGATCCTGTTGATGACCGTCTTGTCGCGCTCTTTTGCGATCTCGTCACGGATCTCTTCGATGTCATCGCCAACATCTTCCATAAGATCCTCGCGTTCATCTTCATCAAGTTCCAGGACGTATTTCTGGACAATATGCTCGATCTCGCTGATCTTGCTGCTCTCACGGATATCGTAGTCCATGATCTCTTCGATCCTTTCGACAACGTCGTCAGGGAAGACTTCCATGTAGACTTCCTCGATGATCCTCATCTCTTCGACAGTGTAGGGAATATCCTTACTGTTCACGAGGTAGATGCTATCATCTGAGACATACATATCCTGGCTGGTCCCTTTCAGAAGAGTCTCTTCTGTGAATGATGCATCGTTGAGATCGACGGACAGGATGATGGAGAGCTCATGGGATGAATCATAGCTGTCGACATAGCTGATGTCCGAAGCCGCTATCTCCTTTTGGCCATCCATCATGTAGATGACAGGAGGATAGAATCCGTCAGAGATGTGCTTGTTGAAGATAACATAAGCGTGGTCTCCTACGAGCCGTGCATCAAAATATGATCCTTCAAGGGAGATGCTCTCTTCAAGCTCAGGCTCTTCCTTGTCAGAGATGTCATAGATCTTGACGAAGCTGTAGCTTTTGTAGTTTGGCATCGGCATGATGTTTGGTCCGCCGATGCGTCTGCTTGCCGCTGAGTCGTGTTCCCTATTCTCACGTCCCATGATGACAAGCCTGTCATCCTTGATGAAGATCTCATCAGGATAGCCGTCTTTTATCTCAAGCTCTGCGACGATGTCCATATCCTCCGCAGGATACGCCTCGACGATGTAGAGCATGTTGTTTGTGACGTAGTAGATGTATTTGCCGTCGTTCTTGACGATGTCTGCTTCATCGACACCTTCCACCTGGACATTTGTCGATGATGATTCTCCAGCATAGCCTCCGTCGCTGCCTGCCGATCTTGCGCTTTCATCCATGGCAGCGGAATCGGCCATGTTCTGCGTCGCCATGGTCTTTGTTCCATAGTATGCACGGCCGCCTTCCTGGAAGCGTCCAAGGAAGGCTTCCATCTCTTCTTCGCTGGTGAACTGTTTTATCGTATTATCGAACTGCATGCTGCCTTGTGCTGGCACGTCGTCATCTCCTCTATCTGTCAGAGGTGCGCATGCGCTGATCGCTCCGGTGAGGAGGACCGCTATCAGCATGACAAAGATTGATTGTTTCATGGGTATCACCTGTTGTATCATTCTTGCTATCGGACTTCTTTATCTCTTTTTGTATTCGTCTCAAGATGCTCTCTTGCTGGACAGAAGTCCCTATGCAGCAGGGCTTTATAAACGTTGATCGATGCTTCGGATAAAACCTAAAGACATTTAAAGTTCCTTATCGATTGAAGATAGTGATGAATGCAACAAGCTCTTCAATCATCGAAGCGCTTCCGCAGAATGGCATAACGTCGTTCCTTGGAGAGCTGAACACGAAGATGGGAGAGATCCTTTCAGAGCATATAGCACAGACGCCCTCCACAGGGTTCATACTTGCTAATCCGTTGGTCATCCTTGTCCTCTTCTTCGTGGTCATGGGTGGTTTCGCGCTCTTCTTTGATTTCATCCAGGATGCCTGGAAGCTTCCCTTCGCCATCGTCGTCGATGTCATCGATCTCATGGCGATCTCCATGTTCAGCACGATGAACCTTGCGGCAACTGCAGCAGCATTTCTTGTTTTCTTCTTTCTGACGATGGATATTGAGCGAAAACGCTATCTTTTCGGAGGTATAGGGGCACTCAAATGCTTCCTGCCGATCCCGATCCTTTCTATGTTACCTATCAATACAATACTGATGCTGATAGCGACGATCATAGATTGATAGAACGTGGTTTTCTGCTTGGCTTTTATCGCAGACCTGACCCGCCTATGGCGAGTATGCGTTCAGGCTCAGTGATGCCTTTCTTCGTAAGCATCTCTATGAAATTATTGAAGATCTGGTAGGTTGCCTTGACGTCGCTCATAGCGCGGTGCGCCTGCTCGTTGATGATGTTCATATGCGAGCAGATGGAGCCCAGCTTCCTGCTTTTGAGCTGTGGAAGGAGGAATCCGGCGAGACGTTTCGTGCAGACAATCCTGTTTTCCAAGGTGTGATCAAGAAGCGTTTTTGCATGATGAGAGAGAAAGCCATAGTCGAATTGCGCATTGTGCGCGACGATGACTGCATCGCCGAGGAATGTGAGAAATCGCTGGAGCGCTTCATCAAGAGACGGCGCGTCTTTGACCATCTCATTGTCGATCCCGGTCAGCTGCGTTATGAACGCCGGGATCCGGACGCCAGGGTTGACCAGGCTTTCGAACTTGTCGATGATGATGCCGTCTTTCACCTTGACCGCAGCGATTTCTGTGATCGTGTGATGCTGCTTGGAAAGGCCGGTCGTCTCAAGGTCAAGAATGACAAACTCCATACTATCGCAACAGGTCTTTTCGTTAATAAAGATTTGTGTTCACCAGCTCATAAGAAATGTTCACTCGAAGATGATGTATCAATCTGCTTCTTTCTGTTCTTCATCCCTTCTCTTGTGGACCGCCACAGCTATGCCTTTGAGGATGAAATAGCTAGCGACGCTGAATACTATAGCGAGAAGAGTGTTTCCGATGATGAACTGTCGTGAGAAGTTGTATGCCTGCTCAAGGAACTGGAACCGCAGCTCGATATAGGGAAGCTTTCCAAAGAGAAGATCCCCGATCAAATAGCTCAGAGAATATATGGGGATGAGTACGATCGGGTTCCATATGGCCATCGCGGCGAGAAGAGAGAACTTATTGACCTTCTCAAAGATAAGCACGACAAGGAAGCCAAGAAGGATACTAAAACCCGGTGTCGGGAGCAGGGCAAAGAATGTCCCTACCGCAAAGCCAAGAGCTATGGAG
>JBMCSP010000051.1:0-5626 GCA_048624455.1 Nanobdellota archaeon | reverse complement strand
ATAGAAGCGGCAAGTTTTCCGCCGACGACCTGGGACAATGAGGTGAGCGATATTTTTCGGATGTCTGCGCTGGTATGCAGTCCGTTCTCAAAGAGCTTGCGCGCCCTGACGCGCCCGATGTTCTTGAACTTAAGAAGTGGCAGGAGCTCTTCCTTGACGCCATACTTTATCCTGACAGAGAGCTTATTGAGGATGCGCAGCATATCGCGCAGATCAAGGATCTTTGCAAACTCAGTGCAGGCGAACAGGAGCCATTCTGCCTTGTCGAGCTTGTAGCGGGTCTCTCCCGGCCGGATGTTGTAGCGCTCGAGCAGGAACTCTTCATCCTTCTCCTCGATCCAGTCCTGAAAGAACAGGGAAGTATTGACGGAATCATAGAATTCCTGGAAATCCTCGTCATAGAGGCTTGGCTCTGCCTCGAGCAGGGAATCACTATATTCGAGCAGGAAATCCGAGACCATGTCTTCATTCTTTTTCCTCATCCGGACAAGAGGGCGCATCTCGATGGTGTGCGAGATCATCTGCAGGTAGCTGACGAGCTGTACATCTCCTATCTCTCGTGCATCGCGCAGGCAGGAGACAAGGTGGTTTGCTGTGTAGGGATCAAGATAGAGTTCAGCGACCCTTTTTCCGAGCAGTGTCGCACGAAGCTTCTCTTCTTTGGTATCGAGTTCTGATGCAGCGACAAAATCGTCCTGCTTGCTCCGCTTGTAGATGAAGCCGTAGCTTTCCAGGAGATCGATCATCTTGAGGATGATGTTCCTGAGCTTGCTCATGTCGCCGTACTGTGCTGCCCAGAACGTCCTGCTGAAGAAATCTATCAGTGATTCTTCCGTCACCGCATAGCCGGTCGCGACAAGCGAGAGGACGTAGGTGCGAAGGACAGGCTCGACAGCAAGTTTTGAATAGATTTTTTCAGGCTGTCCTCTGACATACGTCTCGCGGATCTCTTCGCGCTCATCCTCTGACTTGGCGAGCGTTATGGCCTCTCCGTATGGATCCTTTCCAGGGCGTCCCGCACGTCCTGCCATCTGATGATATTCAAGGACAGGGATGGGCGACATGCCCCACGTCCCGCCGTGGCGTTTGAGATCTCTTATTATGGCACGAAATGCCGGCAGATCGAGCCCTGCTGCAAGTGTCGGAGTCGAGCAGATGATGCGAATCTTTCCGTCCCTGAAATTATCCTCGATAAGCTCCCTTTGGTGCTGGTGCAGCCCTGCGTGATGGAATGCGATACCTTTAGCAAGACATCTGGAGAGTCGAAGACACTGCTTTGTCGGCGTGCCAAGGACATTCTCTGCATCGGCGGCGATCGTCTCCATGTCTGGGGCATTCTTGAGCTTCTTCGCAATATCCTCAGCGACCTTTTCTGCGGATCGCTTCGTGTTGACGAAGATGAGCGCCTGCTTGTCCTTCCTGATCGTATCCATCGCCACGTTCAGTACAGGCTCGTTCAGTTCCGCGTCAAGCTTGAGAACACGCATGTAGAAAAGCAGGCCGGAGCATTTTATAATTGTATTTATTTACAATATGGTAAAAATAATAGAACTATTTGTCCTGTCAATAGGTATATACAATACACCATAACGATTAAATATCATTATGCCATAAAATATCTATCACGATATGGAGCGTTGACTACGATAGATATCGAGACGTTGGCTCATGATGCACACCCCATCGATGGTTTCATCGATGACACGGTCTTGAGGGCGTCATCTCATTTCTCCAAAAAGACCACAAAGCATGATACGTTTGTCGAGAAGCTCAAGTCTGATATTGAAGACTATTATGACAAGACCGTCACACACTATACGTTTTTCTCCCGGACAAAGGCCCGCAAGCTGGTCACCAAAGGCGAGGTTGATCTTCTCGCGTTCAAAGGCAATACGATCCATGCCTTTGAGGTGAAGTGCTCAAACCGCATAACGAAAGCCAAGCAGCAGCTGCGCAAGATCAAGAAAAGCCTGCTCAACGAATTCTCCGGCTTCACTGAAGTCAAGATGTTCTTTTACTGCGGAAGCTCTGACAACCTCCAGCTCATCCAGGAGTAGGGCATATGGGCAATACCCAAATACAAAAGACAGACTGCGTCATCGCCTTGATGTGTTCTCGCGTGATGATCGTGCGGGTTTTGGAGCACGTAGAGAGTCATCACGCATTCTCTGGATTGCCTGAGCTATCACAGTTCACCGCTATGATGCAGCTGCCTGGGATGGATGTTTTCTTGTCGATGGAAGTGCATCTGCATGATACTTTGCAGATCGTCTATGCGAGATCGCCTATACGATCCTTTCGCTGCGCACGCACTATCTACGTGCAGCAGCACGATGCGTGCGCGACAGTATATCAAGGTCGCACATGCACTGTCGATTGATGATGCAACCCTTTATGCTGTTGATGGTGAGTGTTGCGTATGCACTTTGTTTTTCCCCGGTCCTCGTCCCTGAGTGGGTACAAACATTTAAAAAGCTGTGAGGCGCATATATCCTCATGATCTTTGATGCGCTGAAAAAGAAGAATGACGTGCAAGGCACCGATTATCAGCAGTATGTGGATGCCGGCAAGGACGACATTTCACTGCAGCAACTCGTCAACTACAACCTTCTCTTCTTCATCCCTCTCCTGATCTGCATCGTGATCAGCCTTTTCATCGCAGAACGCATCGCTGACAACCTTCGCGTCAATGTCCTGACGGCGACCCAGATCCTCATGATTCCGTTCACGTTCATCATCTTTCTCTTCATCATCCCCTACATCAGAAAGCGTGAGAATCTCCGAGGTGTCCGGATGAGCCTCTTCGGGTTCATCATCGTAGCCTTTGCGATGGCAGCGCCCTCCATGCTCGTCGGCGATTTCAGCTTCCTGCTGCGTATGTTCATCTTCCTTGGTACATATGTCCTTCTTGTCTTCATCTTCTCACCCGAAGTTCTTGGCATAGGCGGCAATGATCTTGCTGACTGGTTCAAGAAGGGAAGACAGCTCAGCATCCTGGGCATCTACTCTGCCATCGTCTTCTTCTACGTCTTCGGCTTCGCTTGGGTATACATGGATATCGCGATGGACGGAGATCCTAATGAACATTTCAATTTCCCACGAGAAGAATCTGAACTGACTTATGGGACAACGCTATACTACAGCGTCATCACGTTCGCGACGATAGGCTATGGCGACATCACGCCATACTCTCCTGCAGCGCGCCTTGTCGCAGGCATCGAGGCCTATGTTGGCATGATCATCAATGTCCTCTTCATCGCCATCCTCCTTGTCTATGTCAGCAACTACCAGGTTTTCAGCACCAAGCAGGAAGAAGAGAAGCTTGCGAAGGATGAGCAGAAGCTTGAGAAGGCTGAAGAGAGATTGGAAGAGGAGAACAGAGAGCTCAGGGAAGAAGAGAAGCACGAGCATGATATCATAGAGAAGCTCCAGCAGCAGATAGAGGACACGCATGAGCGCCATAGGAAGCATGTCGAGCACAAGAAGAAGCATTCCTGAAGCTCTTTGAGATAACTTTTTTATACTCGCTTAAAACCATCTGTGTATGTTGACGCTGGACAAGACAAGGCGATTTCTTGAAAAGACTGCAGAAGAGCTCAACTTTGCAAAAGAGATCGACCGCAACGAGATGTACAAGCTTCTTATCGATGCGAGCAGGGATCTTGAGCCGTTCCCTGAGGAAAAAAAGCTCGAAGAGAACTTTGTCAAGGGATGCACCTCGAATGTCTACATCGCTGCTGAGGAAAAAGGAGGGCTGATCACTTATTATGGTTCTTCCGAAGCATTGATTGTCCGTGGCTATGTCGCCATCCTTGTCAAAGCATTGAGCGGCCTCTCTCCTGATGACGTCCTGGACACAGAAGACCTGATCAGGGATTTTGTCGAGACGACCGATGTCAAGGCAAGCCTGACACCTTCAAGGGCCAATGCGTTTGGCAACATCTATGCGTTGATGAGAAAGAAAGCAGAAGAGCTGAAAAACTGATTCTCAACGACCTAATACTTCAGGTATCCGTCGGCAAGCTGGCCGACGATCGGAATCTCTTTCTCCTCCTGGTTGACTGCCCTGATAAGGCCGACGACCCAGAGCGCAAGAAGTATGAGATTGGCTATCGACCCGACAAATGCGAGGCTGAACGGGAAGATAGCGACGACGAAATTGAGCAGGATGTTGATGATCCAGAGATTGATGACCTGCTTGCTGTGAAAGTGCACCAGAGAACTCTTGTACATCTTCTTGTCTGCAAAGAACCAGATCACACCGACAAGGAAGTAGCAGAGCACTGCTGCAAGCTGCTCGTTCTCAACATGCTTTTTTGGATGCTTCGCCGCCATGCTGTGCTCAAAAGGCAAACTGATATATTAATGTTTGGTGGTTCTCTTCTTTGCTCATGTTCTATTCACTGGAAAACCTTAAGAATAGTGCTTCTTTTTTCTCCATATGGATGCCAGACAAGCGCTGAGGAATCCGATACGAAGGAAGATCTTTACCAGCCTCCATGACAATGCAAGTCCGACGACCTTCAACAGGATCTGCGAGAAAGTCGAGGTGCGAAGCAATGATCTGGCCTACCACATCAAGATGCTGCTCTCCTCAGGCCTTATCACCAAAGCCGGCAGCGGGGACTCCCCAACATATCTCCTTTCTGAAGAGGGAAAGACCATCTATCCCTATATCTCGCTTATTGCCGATAATTTCGATCCTTTGCTGGTCATCGTCAGCATCGCTTTGGTGGACAAAAGCACAATCTATGTCCAGAAAAAGCCTAGAGAGCCTGAAAAAGGCAAGCTCATCTTCCTTGGCGGAAAGGTCAAACGTGGGACACTGATAGAAGATGCCGCAAAAGCGCATGCAGAGGAGCAGGCTGGTTGTGACGTGAAAGACCTAAGGCTACGCTGCATCAATGAGTTCATGAAAAAGGATGATGAAAGGCTTACCTTTCATGGTCTTATCTATTTCTTCACCGCAAGACCTGTTTCCACACCCGGTGATGATCTCATCCCCAAAAAGATAGGGTCGCTCAAGCCTGATGAGCTTCTCTGGGACAATAACTTTTTCGTTGCCGAGATGCTAGAGAACGAGACGCCAATCATCACCCGTACCATCCTCTAGTCAAATCGGTTTGACTTTCCCTTATTTATATTCCATATTCTTTCCCGATACTATCACAAAAGGAGTTGGTATCATGCTGGAAAACCACAAGAAAGTCATCGCAACGCTCTGCTATGTCGTCGAGAATGACAAGGTGCTCATGCTGCATCGCAACAAGAAAGAGAATGATATGCACGAAGGAAAATACAATGGTCTTGGGGGAAAATGCGAGAAAGGAGAGGACCCTTATACCTGCGTCGTCCGGGAAGTCAAAGAAGAGGCAGGGATCGACATAACACCCACATATATCGCTAACATGACGTTTGACAACTTCATGAAAGGCCTTGACTGGGAAGTCCATCTTTTCCGGGCTGACGGCTATAGCGGCACTCTCAAGGACTGCAACGAGGGCGACTTGGAGTGGGTGGCAAAAGAAGAGCTTTTCAAGCTCAATCTCTGGGATGGTGACAGGATATTTCTCAAATACGTCTTCGATGATACGTTTTTCTTTGCACGATTCAGATATGATGATGG
>JBMCSP010000050.1:0-5659 GCA_048624455.1 Nanobdellota archaeon | reverse complement strand
TTCTCATCCAGGAGATCACAGTCAAGGATGATAAAGAACAGCTCACCCGCATCAAGACAACACGGTTCGCCAGCATGAACGATGCGCATACCGTCGGCCAGAAGGTGGAGGTCACACCTCTTACCTATGATGCAAAGATAACAATCCAGTCGCTTATTGACGCTGATGTCATCAACAATAATGTCGCCCGCTACAGACAGCTGAAATCCAAGCATCTCACCTTCAAGGACAAGGGAAAGACAAAAGATATCCTGAACGTGCAGGTGCAGACGACCGCTTCAAAGCACGACATCGTCTACACAGCAAAGAACGCGTTTTCCAAAGGGAAGAAAAATCTTTCAAAGAAAACGCTCCTCGGCTACAAGAACATCGGCCAGGAAGCGCAGGATCAAGTACCGAAAAAGACGACGATCGCTGCCGAGAAATTAGTGACCATCTATACTTCACGAGAGTCAGAAAATCCATTGAAAGATGCTGAGAAGACTATCGATCCAAAGACGTTCACCGATGAGCTCAAAGCCCACAAGCAAGAGTGGAAGAAGCTTTGGAAGGATGCAGACGTCTCTATCAAAGGAGATATCTGGACGCAGCAGGTCATCAGGCTGCACATCTATCATCTTCTCAGCACAGCATCGCCGCACAATAAGCATCTTGATGCAGGGATGCCTGCGCGCGGTCTTGTAGGAGAAGGCTATCGCGGCCATATCTTTTGGGACACGCTCTATGTCCTGCCGTTCTTCGGGCTGAGATTTCCTGAGATCGCACAAGCGCTCCTCAAGTATCGCTACAGACGTATTGCCGGCGCAGAACGCTACGCACAGGAGTTCGGATACGACGGAGCGATGTATCCCTGGCAGACCGCTGATAGTGGAGATGAGGAGACCCAGACGGTCCATTACAATCCTAACAGCAAGACATGGGGCCCCGACATGAGCAGCAGGCAGCGCCATGTCTCTATCGCGATCTTCGTCAACTTCTGGAGATACTACAAGCTCACCGATGACGTGAACTTCCTCAGAGAGTACGGGACAGATGTCATGCTCCAGATAGCGCGTTTTTGGGCAAGCATCGCACAGTACGACAAGAAGGATAAGAGATATCACATCGAAGGCGTCATGGGACCTGATGAATTCCACGAGAAGCTGCCGCGAAGCAAGAAGCCAGGCGTCAAGGATAATACCTACACGAATCTCATGGTCTCCTGGCTGCTTGAAAAGACGATCACGCTTGCAGAGATGTTTCCTGATAAGACGCTTGTCTCCGAAGAAGAGATCCAGAAGTGGAAAGACATCTCAAACAACCTCAACATCAGCATCAGGAACAGCATCCTTGAACAGTTTGTCGGCTACTTCAAGCTTCCTGAGCTTGACTGGAAAAAGTATGAAAAGAAATACGGAGACATCCACCGGATGGACCGAATCCTCAAGGCAGAAGGAAAATCTCCCGACAGCTACAAGGTGACGAAACAGGCCGATGTCCTCATGCCGTATTTTGTCTTAGACATCAATGAAGTCACCGCTATCCTTCGAAAGCTCGGCGTGAACGTCAGCGACAAGCAATCCTTCTTCAAGAAGAATTACCGATACTATGAAAAGCGGACCAGCCATGGCTCGACGTTGAGCAAGATCGTGCACGGCATCATCTCAAGCTATATGCATGATGATAAGCTGACCTGGTCCTTCTTCAATGACGTTCTTGTCAGCGATGTGTCAGAGACGATCAGGAAAGATAGCGCAGAAGGTATCCATACCGGCCTCATGGCAGGCACAGTCGATTATGTTGTCAGGAGATTTGCGGGCGTCAATTACCAGAAAGAGCAGCTTGAGATCAACCCGAAACTGCCCAAAGATTGGGAAGAGATCTCGTTCAGGATCCAGCATAGAGGTGTCTGGTATGATATCACAGTGACGCAGAAGAAGGTCACCGTTGCCACGAGCAGACCGGCAACACTGATCTATCGAAACAGTCCCTGGAAGGTCACTAAATCATCATCAAAGGCTCTTTAAAAACCTTCCACAACCTTTTTAAGAACCAAAAAAATACCCTACTTCTATGATAAAACGCATAATGTTGATGATTGCGCTTGTCTTTTTCCTAGCTGGATGCAGTGAGACGCAGGAAGAGAACACACTTTTGAGCGGCAAGGTCATGGGGACTGTTGAGATGCAGGAGATGCGTGTATCAAGAGGCGTTACTCGATCAGAGCTCTCCCGCCACAATGTGCCTTCTGACTGCTGGGTCGAATACGACGGCTATGTCTATGATATAACCCACCTGTTCGGCATCAAAGCTACAGGGGCTGAGATGAACACCACACACGAAGATATAGATGAGCTGAAATCGGTGTGCGGAGAACAGGAAAGGATGCTTGGATACAAACTGCCCTATCGCATGCAGCGTATGATCTCGATGGAAGGGTATCTCCGCGGAATGCTCGATAAGCATTAAATCTTTTTTTTATAGTTGTATACGTTCTCTTTCTCATGCTAAAACCTGCCGTCAGTGTTGATGCTTATCCCTTTTCTGGTTGCCGGCTGCACACAAGGAGAAGACAGAGATGATACCATGAGATCGACGGAAAACGAAAACAGCAGCATAGAGATCGCAACCCTTGCAGGAGGATGCTTCTGGTGCATGGAGTCTCCCTACGAAAAGCTGCAAGGAGTCACAAAAGTCGTCTCAGGATACAGTGGAGGAGACGTAGAGGATCCAAGCTACGAACAGGTCTCCTCAGGCGCGACTGGACACAGGGAAGCAGTCCAGGTATACTACGATCCAGAAAAGATCAGCTACAAAAAGATCCTTGACGTCTTCTGGCGGCAGATCGATCCCGCTGATGCAGGAGGACAGTTCGCCGACAGGGGGTTTCAGTATACGACAGCCATATTCTACCATAGCAGCTCCCAAAAAGAGATGGCTGAAGAATCAAAGAGAGAATACCAAGAATATTTTGATGAACCTATCGTGACATCTATAGAAGAGTTCATGAACTTCTATCCTGCTGAAGAGTATCATCAGGACTACTACAAGAAAAATCCATTGCGCTACAAGTTCTACAGGACAGGTTCCGGAAGGGACCGCTATCTTGATGAGCAGTGGAATGAGTGAAGGGAGCCCGAGCAGCCGCATTTAAAGGTTATGGATACAGTATCTGTATCAGCATTCCAGAGGATATTAGAATGATCGATGCAGCCTGCACCCTATGAAAACAAAAGAACTCACCAAAGAAGATCTTGCGCTGGAGGGGCTTTTGGATACGCTGAGAAATCTGCGTGAACCCGGGGAGCTCAACCATGCAGAACAAGAATCCATCCTTGAGAGGATCGCCTCTCAGGACGGTCATGTCTTCATCGCCGTAGATGATGGCAAAATCATCGGTACAACAACGCTCCTTATCGAACAAAAATATATCCGGCAAGGTGCTATGGCGGGCCACATCGAAGACGTGGCAACAAGGAAAGGATATGAAGGAAAAGGTGTCGCGAGCGCTCTTCTCAGGAGAGCGCTTACCTACGCAGAAGAGAAGGGATGCTACAAGGTCATACTCGACTGCAGCAGAGATACAGCTCCCTTCTACAGCCGGCTGGGATTCTACGAGGCAGAAGTGCAGATGCGCTATGACTTTCCCTGAAGCATCGCGGAGAAGGATCAGAAGCCATCAAGCGTACTCTGGCCTCTGGGAAGGATATAATCAAGCTCTTTTTGCAGAGGAGTCGTCACGACAATCTTCTTCTTGTCATCGACGTAGAAATCGATCTCGCTTCTCGCGCCGAACGGATGGTCAAGATGCGCAAGATAAAGACCTGGCTCGATGGTATAGGGCAACCTCGGTTTCATCTTGAGATCATTTTTCGGAGACAACCCTTTATTGCTCTTAAGACCATGCACAAGACGCTGCGTCATGGAATGGCCTGTGCTATGAAAAAAATACGCACCGAGCTTTGCATCATTCAGGCTCTCACGAACGACGGCATCGATCTTGTTGGAGATGGGGACTTTACCGTCCTGAAACTGGTCGCGAAGATAGGAGAGCGCAGCGTCACGTGAGGCGAGGATCGCATTGAAAACCTTCTGGAAAAGCGGATCCGGCTTCCTTCCGTAATAAAACATCCACGTCATATCTGCATAGATCCCATAGGGCAGATGCGCCCATATGTCAAGAAGGATGGGGATTTCCGTTTTCAACGGCTCTGAACGTGTCTTCTTCGGGAAATAGTGCACATACGAGGTATTCGGCCCGAATGCGACGATAGGGCATTCTTTGTCTGTCCTGAGGTTGTAATAGGAGAAACGTCTCCTGACGAACTTCCAGACCTTGTACTCATTCAGGTTTTTCTTCTCGATCAGGTATTCCTTGACTTCGTCTTTGATCGTGCCGAGAAGCTCTGCTGCCTTGATATGGCTCTCCATAAGTGCTGTAACCATCCGGATCAAAGAGGACAAGGGTTCAGGGCTATTTAAATGCTGTGAAAGTCACGATACGAAGCTAGATTTTTAAATGATGCATCATTCTTTTTGATCATGAAGCAGGACCAAAGACTTCCGTTCGAAAAAAAGGATCGAAAGATTGTCGTGAAGAAAGAATTCAAGAGCGACAGCAACTATGGCTGCGATCCGGATAGACGACCCATTCCTGAACTGCTCAAATACGGTATCGCCAATATCGATAAGCCAAAAGGTCCGACATCCCACCAGGTTTCAGCATATGTTCAAGACATCCTCAAGATCAAGAAATCAGGGCATTCAGGAACGCTCGATCCTGCTGTCACAGGAGTATTGCCGGTAGCGCTCGGCAGGGCAACAAAGATCGTGCAGTCCCTTCTTTCTGCAGGAAAAGAATACGTTGCGATCATGCATCTTCACCAAAAGCATGAAGATTATGAGATATATCAGGTCGCAGAGCAGTTTGTTGGAAAGATCAGGCAGATGCCCCCTGTCAAATCAGCAGTAAAGCGCCAGTGGCGGGAGAGGACAGTCTATTACCTTAAGATCATCGAGATCGACGGCCAGGATGTCTTGTTCAGGGTGGGCTGCGAGGCAGGAACCTACATCAGGAAACTCATCCATGACATGGGGAAGAAGCTGGGCAGCGGAGCGCATATGGCAGAACTACGCAGGACGCAGGCAGGGCCGTTCAAAGAGGATACGCTTTGCACACTTCAGGATCTTACTGATGCATTCCATTACTGGAGTGAGGAAGAGAATGACGAGCCCATACGAAAGATCGTCCAACCGATGGAGAATGCTGTCGAACATCTTCCTAAAGTATGGATAACTGATACGACCATCGACGCCATCTGCCACGGAGCTAATCTCGCAGCACCCGGCGTCGCCCAGCTCCATGAAGGGATTGAGCCAGATCAGATGGTCGCTGTCATGAGCATGAAAGGAGAGCTTGTCGCCTATGGACGGGCACTCTGCAACACACAGAAGATGATGGAACCAAAGGGCCTCGTCGTGAATATCGAAAAAGTCTTCATGGAAGTCGGCACATATCCTAAGCTTCCAAAGAAGGAATAATCATATTTTCTCGTCCCGATTCTCTCGTCATGAAGTATGATTTTCAAGCGCAACATTTAAAAGACGTATGCTATTCTTCTGAGGTATGATCCGTTCCCCAATCTGCACCGTCGTCGGCCACGTCGATCATGGGAAATCT
>JBMCSP010000049.1:0-5780 GCA_048624455.1 Nanobdellota archaeon | reverse complement strand
CCCATCCAAGGGTGATGCCGCCAAAGCTCCATGTCGCGGATTCCCATGTTCCGTTCGGGATCAACGGGTCGAGAAACGGCATGAAGATATTATTGACAAAGGCTTTCACCATATCATTGACAGCCTGGCCCATGACAAAAGCGACAGCTACTGAGAGAACCTTGTACTCGCTCAAGAAATCGCGGAATTCATGCCAGTATCGTTTCATATATATACTTATCAGGATCCATCTTATATACCTTTTGGAAAATATTTATTATGGATGAGCACATGATGAAGATGAGGTGAGAGCATGAAAGTTGATCTGAAGAAAGGAGAACGAACATCAATCTGTACGTGTGGAAAGAGCGGTAGCCTTCCCATATGCGACGGGACGCACAAAGCGATGGAGAACGTCAGACCATTAAGGATAACTCCCGACGAAGACGCAACCCTGGAGATAGATTCCTTGAACTATCACGGGTAGCTGTCGTATGCTCACTTTACATACGCACAAGAAAAAAGCCTGAGCACAGTTATGCGCCCAGGAATTTCAGCAAAGCGTAGACGAGAAAGCCTGGCCAGAGAAATGCCTTCAGGACGCCTAGAAGACCGGACCAGAAGCTCGTCGCGGTCGATATGTAATAGATCAGCGCTCCGATGAATCCGAGCCCATAGATGCAGCCGCTGCCCGCATGGTGCGAGATGTTTGGCTTGCAGCAGTGATCTTTCTTGCTCTCTTCTTCCAGCTTTTTCCCGATGGAAGCACCTATCTTGTCCCAGCTTTCTTTTTTCGCCTTTCTTGTCGTTCTCTTCTTAGCAGGTGCCATGCGCTCTTTCTGCATCGATGAGTTTATATCTGTTTCTATTTCATACATTACAATCCTCACTTTTCAAAATCTGTCGGGATTATTCAGACTTCATTCTGTGTTGTGACAACACTTGACGAAATGAAACGCAAACAAAACATGAAGAAACAAATCGAAATAGTCCCGACAACACAATCATAACTTTTTGTTTTTGCTAAAAACATCTTGTCAAAGAAAACCCGTCATTTTTTCTTTCCGGCTTGAAGTTTTACTCGACCAGATCGTCATACCCTCTCTTCACCGCCATATAGAGCAAGTAATGGTCGAATGGTTTTGTATCCTTCAGGATTCCTGTCTCAACCCACAAAGAGACAATATCCTTGTCAAACCCTCCCATGAGGAGCTCTTGAGTAGCTTCATAAAGCGTCTGACAGCCATTGTCCGCAAGGTATTTGTAGATCCCTGCAGCGTTCCTGAGCTGCTGTTCTCCAACATCCAACAGCTCTAGGAATTCTTTGAGATGGCTTGTGATGACAGCAGCATACTCGGCGAGATCTATCGAAGATATATCTTGTCTTGTCGTCGATATATAATAGTTATATGCTTCTTCCAGGCGCTCAGACTGCTGCTGTATATGTTCATGGTTTTCGTAGAGCTGCCTGCCTTCATTCGCCTGGGCGAGGATGCGTTCTTTCTCCAGTTCATGAAGCGTGTCGCTGAGCTCAGGATAACCCCGTTCCACACCTTGAAATACTAGCCCGTAATCAAGAGAATCTATCGCTCTGATATAGTCCTCTTCTATCCAGAACCTGACCGCTTCGGGATGGATTTCCCTGCGCTGGAGAACTGCTGAGACATCGCCTATGGTCTGCGCTTCATGCCTGTCACGGACATACGTAAAGATATCCTTGAGCCTGTCATGATACTCCGGGCTTCGCGTCTCTTCGCCTTTGACAAAGATCGTCTCTATAAAATCATCTATGGAAACATGCCTGATATCTTCCTGGCGATCCTCTGAGTTCATAGAGTAAAGCATTTTCATGGATTAATGCTTCTTTCTTGATAAAATTTGGTTTTTTCGCACTGATCAGGAAATGTACCAAAACCCTATACTGGTCTAAACCTGTCGGGATGATGCCAAACACGGCCCTCAAAGGGGGTATTTTTTGCACGGATTGCATAATTTGACTGTATACCCCCCTTTAAACGTGCAGACCCCCTTAAACCCATATGTCGGAAAGATGCCGAAAAGCGCGGGATGATCCCGACTGTGTCCGGATGATGCAAGAATCTGGCATTTTTTGGGATCTGCAAAAATCGGGATGATACCGAATGAAATGAAAACTGTAAATTTTGATCATTCTCGAGCGATTTCAGGCCAAAAAAAGAAGGCGATGATACGGGCTTCTCAAAAAAACGCGAAGAAAAGGCCCATTATGAGTTTGCTTCAAAGTTTTAAGCAATTCTTAAAAATTTGTTAGTATTTTCTGAGCTGTCGATCTCCTTCTTTATCTCTATGAACTCGATGAGATGTTCAAGATCTATATCGCTCTTCGCCAGGACGTCAAAATCGAAATTATAGTCAAAGCCATCGATGCGTTTTGCAGCGGTGATGTGAAGAGAAGGTGACTGATATGACTTGAGGATTTCATATGAATGGATCGTGACATCGGGGTTCATGATCGCCGGACGGCAGACAGAAGGCTTTGCTGCATATCTGAAGATGTCCAGTTCCGGATATATGCAATCCATGGGACTTATAGACATCAAAGAAGTATAAAAAGGTAATGAAAAAAAGGTTCAGCCTTCCATGGCAGCCTTCATCTTCTGGCCGGCCTTGAGCTTCTCGTTCTTGACGATGCGCTGCAGCTCTTTGATGTATTTCATGGTGGTTTCCATGTTGTTTTTGATCTTCTGCACACTCTTCTCATACGCCTGCTCAAGCGTATTGCCGTTGAGCTTGTAGCCGATCACGACCTTGCCGTCGGCGATATAACTGGTCTTTACGATAAGATTCAGGACCATCCAGCGCTTCAGGTACTCATACATCGTCTGCCTCGTGATGCCTGCAAAATAGCCCATGTCATCGACTGTCATGACGGCAAGCTCAGGTTTTTTCTCTCGGTTTGCCTGTTTGCTGCGCTCATAAAGCTCAAGGAGCGTCCGATACATCTTGTCAGTTGATCCTTCTTTACGGGGTGTGAGCCCTATCCGCCCCATGATGATTTTGGCGAGTTCCTGCGAATCTGCGTTCATTCCCGGTTCGTGTTCTGCAAGTACGATCTTTTGCATATCGATCACCTCTGAACTGAAATTTCCCCATCATCTCTTTTAAATGTTGAGGATAATGTCGGCATGATTCTTTTGAATATAATCGAGATAATGATTATTGATGAAAAGTTTTGATCTGAGAATGTGTGAGGAAGAAAAATGACGTTCAAAACTAACTATTTTTGACAAAAACTTACTTGTTTTTTTAGCTAAAAACTACTAGTCAAAAATAACAACTTTTTGTTTGGGTGTCGGCATGATTTCAACAATAGGAAAGCGAAAAGTAAAAACAAAATACCGCCTCCTGTCGAAACAATCCCTACTAAAAATTTCAAAAAGTGAGGATCATCTTCTCTTTTTTACTTTTTTGAAAGTTCTTGGCTAACAAGATGGAGCAATATTTTTATAGTATGCCTGCATTACAAAAAAAGATGCGTGACTCTTTTCTCGACGACACGGTACGCAAAAGGCTCAAAGATATGGAAGAGAGGATACCATCTGAGTCAAGACAGCGCAATCAAAACCTTTCCAAGAGGGACCTGTTGGAGAGGGCAAAAAACAGGATTCCGCAGATCGGATATCAGTACATGGGGATTGATGAATACATCTCCTCGATGCATGATCTCTACAAAGCATTCTCTGATTCAGGCAGTGAGATCCTTGAAGGGTACCGCCAGCTGGTGCTCAGGACTGCAGTTGTCGCAGAGCACGTGAAGCGCAAGCACAATGCTGACTTCGTCTATGAGATGCATGAAAGCCTTCGGGTCGGTGCTGTGGACGACATGGTCATGCACGGCTGGATACTCAACAACTATTTTGTGCCAAAGACAGAAGAGTTTCGGGCTGTAGAAGAAGGATACCCAGAATACGAAGGCCTGCTTGCGTGGAAGCAGGCGAACGGGCCATATTTTACTCTTTTCTTGTGATGTCGCGAAGGTGCTTATTCAGCATCTCCTCTTCCAGCTCTTCCATCGTACTGCCCTTCGAGGAGAAGATCTGCGCAAGCAGCTTCGTCGGTATCATCAGTGCATCAACCCGCGTCTTGGCTGGTGCAAGGATGCCTTGAGCAGATGCTGTCCTATAGTCTCGTCTGCCTCATCAAGTTCGTAATCCTCAAAAAGAGGATCCAACAACGTTCGTAACATGTTCAACCACCCTGAAGAAAGTTATCGCAGTTGACGGTATATAATTAATGACCACAAAATATACATCATCATGAAAATATGCATCTTCTCTGAAAAACCATTTTCAAGCACAAATTTATATATTTGGACTTCTTAGATGTTTTTGGGTGGGCTTATGAAAAGAAAGATCGTACAGCACGGAAATACATCGTTGACCATCTCGCTCCCGATAAATTGGGCAAAACGCTTTAATCTCAGAAAAGGGGATGAGTTGGATATCACCGAAAAGGATAAGGCGCTTATCGTCTCTACCGACAATGCGTTCCAGATGGACCACAAAGAGATCGACATATCAGGCTATGATGAGCGGACGATCGTCTGGTATCTCGTCTCGCTGTACAAGAGCGGCTATGATGAGAGCAAGATCGTGTTCGGCAACCATGAACAGATGACGATCATCCAGCAAAAGATCAATTCTCTTCTTGGCTACAGCATCATGGAGCAGCGGGAGAACTACTGCATCATCAGAAGCATCTCTCAGGCTGTCGAACAGGAGTTCGAGCCGGCACTCAGGAGGACATTCCTGGTCACGATATCGATGGCAGAGAGCACATATGATGCCTTCAAGGCAAAGCAGAAAGAGGCTTTCGGATCGGTCACGATGATGGAGGAGACCAACAACCAGCTTGTCGCCTTCTGCCACAGGCTTCTCAACAAGCATGGCTACCACAATTCTGCAAAGACGACTTATGTCTATACGATCGTCTGGCTTCTGGAAAATATCGCCGACAACTACAGGGACATGATGGGCAAGATCATAAAGAACAACTATGCATTGACCTATTCTGATGAGGTGCTGGCCACATTCGCAGAAGTCAATCTTCTGCTCCGCAATTTCTATGAGATGTTCTACAAACTAGATAACGATACCGTTCTGAAGGTTTCGCAGAAGACTGCAGAGCTCTTTGACCGTATCATGGAGCTGCTGGAAGAGGGCAACCGGACGGAGAAGCACATCCTCTACTTCCTTAACATCATTAGGAATCTTGTCGGAGAATCTATCGGGGCCGTCCTTGGCCTAAGGATCTGATCCATCTGATCATCGCATGCGTTTCTTGCCTGTCTCTGAGTCGTCTATCTTGCACCATAGGTACATATAGCCTCTCTCGTTCGCTCCTAGGCCGTATTCGGTCAGGGGACCATGAGAGATGAGGCGTCGTATCTTCAGATCCAGATGGTCGGAAGGATGGCGCATAGCTATCGCAGATACAGTATGCAGCCCACCTACAAGAAACTGATGTGGACAAAATAGATAGAAATGAAAAAAATAAATATTTTCATTTAAGAACAATGTCTAGCCGAAATAGTCAAGCTTTTTCTTGTCCCGATCCTCGGTCGCCTGCTTGCTCTGCTCAAGGATCCCTTTGAGCTTTTGCTCAAACTCTTTTGCAGTCTTCAGGAGCGGTTTTGGATCGACCTCGAGACCAAGATACTTGTCAAGAAGCTCTATCATCTTGGCGGCAGCCTTGCTGTCGGGAAGGTTTGTCGGGGTCTCGACGAAAAATGCACTGATCGGGACCTCTTTTTCCTTGAGAAG
>JBMCSP010000048.1:0-5783 GCA_048624455.1 Nanobdellota archaeon | reverse complement strand
GAAGAGCGACATGTCGTCTTCAGAATATAACGAGCTCAAGCGTGACGCCGGCGAGCTGAAAAAGCTCGAGGACGAGATAGGAGCCCAGGCGAGACGCGACGGCCAGGACGATCAGTCAGATGCGCAGGAGAATGGCCATCCGTCCTCTGTTCCTGATGCATACAGAAAAGAAGCTCCGCACCAGCGTGAGATTCCCCTGAAGATGGAGAACAAATCTTCAAAGAAGAACGGCAAGGGTGAAAAGAATGACCTTGATGATATGAAATCGCTTCCTGCATCAGATAATTCTTACAAGCTTGAGAAAAAGAAAGGCTTTTTTGAGAAGTTGTTCGGATCCGGAAAGGCAAAGCAGAAGTCTGACCTGAAAAAGAAAGCTTTGCAATCATCATCGCAATCATCGTCGGAATCCAAGAAGCAGGACAGCGTCGGCCTTGTCGACGACAGATCGATCGGTCCCATCTCTGCTGGCAAGGTCCAGGATGAGGAGAAAGAGATGCCCTTAGACGATGATTTCAAGCAGAAAAAGGATGTCATCCCTCCTCCGTACCATACGCAGCCCAAAAAGCTTGCACCTCTTGAGAAGGTGCTCGGCGGTAAGGAAGAAAGCGGCTCATCACCTATCGAAGGCGCAGACGCACAGGACGCAAAAGCAGAACAAGATCATGAGGACAATAAGGTCGAGGCAGACGATGCCGGTAAGGTCGCACAGGAAGGCGTTACTAACACACTTGACATGCCTGACAAGAACGAGTTCTCGAATTCCTTTGTGGCTGATGCGCTCGAAGACGAGATAGCATCCCGGTCAGGAAAAGATGCATCTGCAGCACAGAAGCAGACTGATGATACTGATGCAGTGCCTCTTGAATCATATGGTGGCGGGAATGCTGACACATCATCATCATCATCGAAGTCGACTTCTCAGAAGAAGAAGGCGTTCGAGCTCCAGATATCTAAGCTTGAGACGAAACGTGACAACATCAAAAAGGAGCTCAAGGAGCTTGAAGAGAAGCTCAAGGAGAACAGATCAAAGTACGAAGACCAGACGGTCGGGCTCAAGAAGCGTGAGCAGGAGCTTGACAGGCGCGAGCAGGATCTTGACGAGCGTGAGAACATCCTGTTGACGCTGCAGACAGATCTCATAAGGGAGCGAAAGGAGCTTGATAACAGGGAGTTCCAGCTTTTCATGCAGGAAGAGCGGGCTGGTCTTCCGAAAAAGCCGACGATCACACTCTCCATAGAGGATGAGATGAAAGATCTTCCTGAAGGCATGTCTGATGAGAGGATGAAGATTGAGCAGCTCCTTAACCAGACACGTTCATTCGCGGTCAGCAAGGACTTTGAGAAAGCCAAGATATCCTACAACCGCTTGGTGGAGATGTTTCACAAGTCGGACATGAGCCCTGATGAGAAGAAAGTCGTCCATCTTTCCATCAAAGAGCTCTTCAACGACATCAATCTTCTGATGAAAGCGAGCACGAGTGAGTAGGATGGAAGTCATCTGCAACAATCCTTCATGCAGATACGCAAACTCCATGAAGGTCTTTACGGTGGAGAACCTCTCTAAAGGAGAGTGCCCCTCGTGCCATATGTCCTATCTTCTTCCTGCCTGGGCCAAACGATACAAAGACTCTGGTGCATCAGGCTATCACCGTACGATCAAGCAGTCAAAGAAGGCTCTTTCTGATGTCGCGAAGAAAGTCGACCATAAGCCTCTCACCAAGACATCACGCTCGCTAGAGGCCATCGAGCTCTCCTATCGAAAGAAGCTCAAAGAACTCTCCAAGTCAATAACCGACGAGAAGTCACGCAAGAAGTTCGATCGGATCGACACAGACATCCTGGACAGCGATCTCAACGTCAAAGAGATGGAGCTTGAGCTGGACAAGCTGCACAAACTGTTTTCTGATTTCAGGCAGAAGAGCGCTCCGAAAAAGACATCGAAGAAGCGATCGTCGAAATCATCGCCTAAGTCGAGACAGTCCGTGAAGAAAAAGCAGGCAAGCACGAAGGAAACAGCATCCAAGAAAAAGTCTGAGAAGTCCTCTGCAAAAACAGTCCCAAAAGATGCTGCACAAGAAGAACCGACAGGAACGGCAAAGAACTTCTCTTCGGAAACGGTCCCTCTTGATGCAGGCAATGAGGCAGGCGAGAATTTTTTCTGATGCTTTCTTCTGATGCTTTCTGATGATGATTGTCTATCTGTAGAAAGTTATATAAATGATTGACCCATAAAATTTCTATCATTTTTAGGTGGTCAGGTGTTGTTGGGTACTAAGAAAGCGCAAGTTACAGTTTTTATCATCGTAGGTATTGTCCTTGTGCTTGGCATCTCCACATTCTTCATGCTCAGAACCTCAAATGTCAAAGATCAGTTTGATGAGCAGGGCCAACAGATTGTCGTTGAGAGAGTTAGTGCAGAATTCAGGCCAGTCCAGGATTATGTCACGCAATGTGTCACAGATCTTGGCACGCAGGGGCTTCGTCTTCTTGGGCAGCAGGGAGGCTATATCGATGTTTCCGGCCTCCGGACAAACAAGCTTGATCCGACATCGACTGGTGCGAATGCTCTTGTCTTCTGGCCGGAAGATGAGGATTTCAAGATTCCGTACTGGTGGTACATGGATTCAAGCGATGACTGCTTCTCCACCTTCAGTTGCCGCTTCTCAAGCGAACAGCCTCGGCTTGAGGGCTCCGCAGATTCCATCGAGACCCAGCTGGAAGAGTATATCGATGAGAACCTTGCAGGCTGCCTTGATGAATTCAAGCCGCTCAAGAACCAGGGCTTCAGATTTCTTGAGCAATCCGATCCTGAGACTGATGTAACATTCACCAAGGATGATGTCTTCATCGAACTTGACTACCCCGTAACATCGCTTTATGATCGAAAAGAGCAGGAGCTCACGTTCTATAATACAAGGCTTGATGTCAGTTTCAGGGAGATGTATGAATTCGCTTCAGAGCTTGTCTCGCTCCAGCAGAGCGGTGCCTTCCTCGAGCGCCAGCTCATCGATATCATCTCGCTGTATTCCGGCACAGACCAAGACGCGCTCCTTCCGCCGTTCTATAACCCTGCTGCTCTCAGGGGAACCGGCGACATCCGGCTGGTCTGGACGCGCAACGAGGTCAAGAAAGCTATCCAGTCGCTCCTGCCTTCCTATGTTCCTATGTTCTCAGTCTATCACTCCCGCAATTTCCGTATGCGAAGCGGCGCAGATGATTACGACAGTGCATTCTTTGAGAAGATGGTCATTCCGATCAATGATTCAGATTATGTCGACTACGATGTTGACTTTTCCTATAAATCTTGGTGGGATCTCTATCTGAATATCGATGATCTCCAAGTGATGCAGCCTGAATCATCCGCACCCAAATTCCTCAAAGACATCCCTCTTGTCGGGCCTGTACTCAATCAGTTTTCACCGCTGCGCTATCAGTTCGCCTATGATGTCTCATATCCCGTCATGATGACGCTCAGCGATCCTGATGCTTTCGGCGGCGACGGATTCACGATGAATGTCGCGATGGAGACAAATGTGCGAAACAACATGCCCGTCTTTGAGACAGAAAATGAGCTTGAGCAACAGGCGGCGGCAGGGATACCGGCTTCGCTGACCCGTTCTATATTCTGCAGTATAGAGAATTTCGATTCGGGCAATGTCACCGCCATCGTCAAGGATGCACGTTCAGGCGATGAGCTTGAGGGTGCGAACGTCAACTATATATGCGCTCAGGAATCCTGCTATATGGGCATGACCAAGAGTCATGACGACGGCATCTATTTCAAAGGACAGTTCCCAGTCTGCGTCGGCGGTATGCTGGAGGTACAGCTTGCCGGCTATGAGCGAAAGACCGTGCCGTTATCTACTCAGCTTGACCAGGGCGATGATATGGAGGTCATGCTTGAGCCTGTACGCGAGAAGCAGATCAAGGTGAGGGTATTTGGCAACAAGAAACGCACACTCTTCAACTCGCAGACTGCAGAGCAAGAGACGCAGTGGAGCATCGATTTCACGAATGAAGAAGAGCTCAGGCCGGGAGAGACTGCTATGATAACCTTCGAGCGCGTCCCTGAAGACGGTGCGTCAGGATCATCTGATGAGTTCTCGTCGATCGCCTATATGACCTATGACAATCCTGTCGCTGATGTCCGGCTGGTCCCGGGAACTTATGAGGTGACCGGTACGCTCATCGTCGATTTCACTGCTGAAGAATCCATCTTCAGCCCGGTGACCATACCTGGTGAGACGCGGCCTGTGAAGACAGGACTTTTCAAGGAGCCTGAAAAGGTTGAGCTTCCTCCTATCGAATTTGAGGATATGTTCCCTGAGTCCATGCTCTTCCTCGATGAAGCTCATGGAGGCTATTGGGAAGTCACAGCAGACCAGCTTGACAGTGCTGATACGATAACCTTCTATATGATCGCCTCGCCATACCTTGAATCAGGCCTCCAGCTCAGTTATGATGACATGAATGAGTTCGGAAAATCAGATTACTATAGCGGGGTGCATCGCGATCTCATTGAACCATGCATAGGTAGTTGCTCATGAACCGGAACAAAATAATACTCGTAGGATTGCTCATAACCCTTATGCTCTCATCATCAGCTATTGCTCTGACGGTCACAAAAGAACCTGTCGCTATGGGAGGAGACGAAAGGGTGCCTGGCTTCATCGGAGAAGATGAGACTTCGCTGCGGGTCGAACTGTCTCTTGAGAGCACGACGCCGATCACCGCAGTGAACATCTATTTCGATTCAGATCCTCAGACGCAGTTCACATCATGTACGTCTTCAGCGACATCCACCAGCTACACCTGCCACTATACGACACCGTTTGATCCTTCTGAATATACCTCCACCATCCAGCTTGTCCCGATCGTCATCGACAACCCGGAAGGGCGGGACGTCCGATATGAAGCTCCAAAGCTTCGCAAGGACAGGACCGATCCGCAGATAACTGCATTTTCTCATGTTGGCGCAGCAAGTTCCGGGGTCAGCTTCATGCTTGGCGCTTCAGATGATGAAGGCGGGATCAAGAGTGTCAAGGTATTTAAGGATAATCCGTCCAGTGGTCCTATCATGTTCCAAAAGACGCTTGACAAAGAAGACGATGGAGCATATCCATCTGACTATCAGGCTCAAGAGGTCTTGACCCGCCTCGATGACGGGGTGAACAAGCTCTGGCTCGTCGCCGAGGATGCTTTCGGTAACACGAGGACAAGCTCTATGTTCAGCATCCGTGTCGATGATACAGCTCCGGTCATAACAGGTTGGCAGATATCTGACTGCGCATCCTATTCTATCGAAGAGATCGAAGAGAATGCTGTTCAGCTCATGCATGTAGACGGACGTGAGGTCTGCATCTATCTGATGCTTGATGGAGAGGTGCCTAGCAACGAGTGGAACATCACTGCAGAGGCTGTCCGTTTTGACAGAGACAATACCCAACGTGCTGATGCGACATATGTGTCAGATGATTTCTCCTGTGTTCCTGACGGACAAGGATCGTTCTGCCGTCTCAGCACATATCGTGATGGGACGCCCATCAGTCTTTCCTCTGACAGGGCTGTCACACAGAATTTTGCTGTCCGGCTCTCTGTCATAGATGACTGGGGAAACGAGGCGAGCGATGCAGGCACCCAGCAGGTGCTGTTCGTAGACAGCGTCCCGCAGATACGATCGTTCGGCACCACGGCCGAATACGATGGCACGTTCTATGCCACTGGCGATGAGGCGCGCATCAGATTATCGTTTGTTGATTCTCCAGCTTCTATAGAACCTGAAG
>JBMCSP010000047.1:0-5810 GCA_048624455.1 Nanobdellota archaeon | reverse complement strand
CTGCGATCTTGTTCTTCTACCATCGCATGGTGTTGCCAATCTCTTCAAATGGTACAAGATAACTCCCAAGCAGGCCATCGCACCGCTCGGTGTCAATACCAAAAAATTCGTGCCGCCCGAGAGCAAGATCGAGGCGAAGAAGAAGCTTGGCATCAATCCGAACGCGACGGTTGTCGGGTATGTCGGCAGGCTTGCCTATGAGAAGGATCTCAAGACGTTGGTCCGTGCCTACCAGAGGCAGCGTGATCTCCATGAAGACCTACAGCTCCTGCTTGTCGGTTCAGGTGTGGACGATCTTCGTCTCAAACTGGAGAAGATACGCGGCGTTGTCATTGCAGGCAACCAGAACGATGTCGTCCCGTATTATCAGGCCATGGACATCTATGTGCTTCCGTCCCTCACTGAGACGACATCATTGAGCACTCTTGAGGCCATGTCCTGTGAAGTCCCGGTCATCACAACGCCAGTCGGCGAGGCAAGCAAATATGTCAAGAACGGGAAGAACGGCTACAAATTCTCAAAGGGAAACTCATTTGAGCTCTCGCATTTCATGAAGCTGCTCATCGAAGATGAGAAGATGCGAAACAAGCTTGGCATGCATGCGCGACGTACTGTTGAGGAGAACTACTCGTGGGATGCTGCGGCGAAGCACATCATGGGGATCCTCCAAAGCGTCCTGGTGTGATCATGGTGGATACGCAGATATCAGGTGTGAAGATCCAGCTGGTGCAAGGGGATATCACGTCCCAGGGTGACATCGATGCAGTTGTCAATGCAGCTAATGCCCAGCTTCGGACAGGGGGCGGCGTTGCAGGTGCCATCCATAGGGCTGCAGGTCCCGGCCTCACTGAAGAGACTTGTCCGTTGGCCCCGATAGCTCCCGGAGAGGCTGTGATGACCGGTGCCTACAATCTTCCTAATTCTTATGTCATCCACTGTCTTGGACCTATCTATGGAAGGGATGACCCTGCAGAAAAGCTTCTCGCAGACTGCTATAGGAATGCGCTGCAGCTGGCTGAGGACAAAGAGATCGCTTCAGTCGCCTTCCCTGCGATATCGACGGGCGCTTTCGGCTATCCGCTTGAGGATGCTGCACGTATTGCGCTTAGAACGCTCAAAGCGATGGCTGCTCAGCTGAATGCTGTGACGCTCATCCGCATGGTCCTTTACAGTCAGCATGATCTTTCAGTCCATGAGCAGATATTCTTGGAAGTCTTTTCTTCGTGATAGACCCTTCTGTCAAAAGCTTTATAAAGAGGTTAGGCTTTGTCTGCTATATAGTTTTTTTGGTTATCCATAATGATCCCTGACGAAAAGATACAAGAATTTCGAGACGAGCTTCTCTCGTCGTCACGTCCTATCTTCTTTTTCGATGATGACTGCGATGGTCTTGCATCGTTCCTGCTGCTCTATCGGGCAGTCGGCGAAGGCAAAGGGGTTCCGATCAAGGCGGCTCCTGTCCTCAACGAGCAATTCGTATCGTTCGTCATGAACTATTCTCCGGGAAAGATCTTTGTCCTTGATAACTCACGGATCACCGATGAGTTCATCCATGAGGTGAAGTCGGGCATCCTCTGTCTTGATCATCATCCATATGAACCCATGGAACGGGTAAAAGTATACAACCCGAGAGACTATGATCCCGAGATCAGCTGGCCGACATCGTACTGGGCGTACAAGATCGCTCAGCGTGAAGAGGATATCTGGCTTGCTATGGCTGGCTGTGTCGGGGATTGGTTCCTGCCTGATTTCAAGGACCGCTTCATCGAGCTCTATCCTGATCTTCTCAGCAGGGATATCACAAAACCTGATGATGCACTCTTTGATTCAGAGATCGGAAAACTCTCGCAGATGCTCTATTTTGTCCTGAAAGGCTCGACGAAGACTGTCTTGTCAAGCATGAAAACGCTGACTCGCATCAAGAGTCCGTATGAGATCCTCAAGCAGGAGTCACCTGCCGGAAGATTTATCTACAAGCATTACGAAAAAGTGCGTAGGCAGTATGATATTTTGCTGAAGCAGGCAAAAGAGTCCGTCAGCGATGATCGGATCGTGGTCTTCACTTATGAAGCGGCGACGACGAGCATGACTGCTGAGGTCAGCAATGAGCTCATCCATATGCATCCTGACAAGATCATCGTCGTGGCCAGACGAAAGAACGGAGAATTCAGATGCTCTCTCCGATCAGCCGGCGACACGCTTGTCGCTCCTGCGCTCGAACGTGCCCTGAAGGCGGTCGAAGGCTACGGCGGCGGTCACGAGCATGCGTGCGGCGCTTCGATCAAAGAGCATGACTTTGGCCATTTCATCGAGCTGCTCAGGGAAGAGTTCCCATGATTGCATCAAGGAAAGGAGGACTGGTAGGATGGTTCATCTTTGCATTCCTTGTCATGTTCATCCTCATCTTCTATGGCATATTCGGTGATGCGCAGGCCGACAAGCCCGGGCATAGCTGCGAGATGCGCTATGGTGTCCTCTGCTTCAAGTGGTCAGGCAATGAGACGTCCGATGCTCCGTTCAGGAGTGCTATTTCAAGCGATGTTGGCATCGTTGCGAAAGATTGATTAAGGCTCTTTCTCTGAAAACTCTTATGAACAAGAAAGGCGTTCTTGCGGGAATCTTCTTTGTCCTCGTGGCTCTCATGGCGTACCTTGTCATCTGGGGCCTTTTTGGCGCTTTCGAAGTTGATCGTCTCGATGTCAGCTGCCAGGTCAGTTTTGGCGTCCTCTGCTTCAGATGGCCTGAACCTCAGGCAGATGCGACGATGCTTCATGTCCTTTCTGATGGTTTTTACTATATTGATGCCAATGCCACATCAGAGCTTCTTGATGATGATCAATAGTGGTCTTTCTAATGGATTTGCATGGCGTTCGCTGAGATTGCGGGAAACTTTTTTGAGGGTTTTGGGCAGATCATCCTTCAGATTCTCCTTTTTCAGATTCAAATTATACGGATTAGTGCTGGTTCGTACGATACTAATATTGAAAAAGATATAAATTACTATGTCCATAATCCATCTTCCATCACTATTTTTCCAGGAGAAACAAGTCCAACGTTAACTGTGAATGTTATGGGGAGAATGGGGCTTGATAATGGAATTCAAAATATAAAAATACCTCTGCAACCAGTCGGAAAAATGGGAAATAGGATAGGAGAGACTAATTATTATCTTTTAGGTCAGATTGATTACAGAACAAGATATTGTTCTGACACTGTGAAAACAGATTGTGTGATTCCTAATTCTTACCGAGACGTAAGAAGTTAATAAACCTTGACAAATTTGCGAATCGAACCTAAGTAGAAAAACTGCGCCCGCCGGGATTCGAACCCGGATCACCGGCTCACTTCACAAAGATAAATCTTTGTATGGAAGGCCGGGATACTAGCCGTTGTACTACAGACGCGTGAAGCCTTGAAATTAAGGCTTATTTATAAACCTAACTGAAAATCTACTCTGCTGTTGCTTCTCTTTTCTTCAGCACCAGCGTCCCAAGCAGGAACGCAAGCAGAGCAACAAGCCAGATGTTGACATGAAGTCCCCACCAGATGCCTACGGTCCCGAGATCGAAGCCAAAGACGACAATGCTGAGGATGATCATCGGGAAGAGGACCTGTCGCACCAAGGTTGTCCACATGGCGATGAAGGGCCGTTTCAGTCCGCGAAGCATCGCGGCGTTCTGGGAAAAGACCATAAAGCCAAAGAATGTCGGTGCGATTATCTTAAGATAAGACATCCCTATCTCGACAACATTTGCCTTATCTGCAAACATCTCCATGAGAGGGCGTGCAGTTCCGAAGGCAAAAATACCGCCGACGACAGCAAGGATGAAGCCGTAGCGAAGAGCGATGTACCTGCTCTGCTCGATCCGATCGAATTTCTTGGCACCATTGTTCTGCCCGACGACGGAGACCAGTGCCATGTTCAGCCCGATGACAGGAAGCACGGCGATCTGCTCGACACGGGTCGCGATGCCGAACGCTGCCACAGCGTCGCTTCCGTACTGGCTCACGAAGAATGTTATGAGAAAGACGCCAACTGCTACGCTCATCATGTTGAGGCTGGATGGAAATCCCTGTTCAGCGATCTCTTTGAATACTCTCTTCTTCGGGATAAGTGATCTCCAGTTCAGTTTAGTCCAGAGATCGGAGCGCGCAAGATAGAAATAGGCATACAGCGTGCCCAGAATCTGGATGACGACTGTCGCCAGAGCGATGCCTCTGATTCCCATGGCAGGAAGTCCGAATCCTCCGTACATGAACCAGGGATCGAGCACCAGATTAAGGAAGAAGCCAGCGATCAGCATATTGCGAAAGACCTTTGTATTGCCGACAGCGAGCTGGGGCGCCATGCCCATCTGCACCATGAGGAAGAACAGTCCGCCGAAAAGGATAGTATTCATATACTCAAGCGCCATGTCAAGATACTGTCCTTCTGCGCCGAGAATCTGGAATGCATACGGAGCAAGCAACAGGCCAAACGTGGTGAGCACTATTGCTGTGATGAGCGAGAATGACATCCCTTGGTGGATATAGCTTTGTGCTTTCTTCTTTTGTCCTTCACCAAGAGCGTTTGAGATGAGCGTTGTCGCACCCTGGGAGATGCCTGAGCCCAGGGCAAGGATGATGAAGAAGATAGGGAATGAGATGCTCAACGCTGCAAGAGCGTCGGTTGATACTTGCCCTGCATAGAACGTATCCACCACGTTATACATAGTATTGAAGAAGAAGCCTATGCTTGCAGGGATAGCGATCCTTCTGATGTGTTTTGCAAGATCGCCTTTCGTGAGATCCATGAGATTGTCGACAAAGCAGGTCCTTAATAAATCTTTATATGAAAGTGATCCTCAAAAGACGGGATAGAAACAGGGATCACTTCTTCTCTTTGTGTGTGTTCTTGCTCTGGCGGACTTTCGCGCGGCCTTTTTCAAGACCGCTGAAGAATGCTGGCATGGACCTATGGATGTGCCTGACGGTGTCTTCGACATGCCTGGCAACGCCTTCCTTGTTCGTCTTCCAGTCCTCAAGCTGCTCGTGGATATCAAGGACCGGTTCGTTCTTCTTGTGAGCGACCTGGTTGAAGAGCGGAACATCAAGGTCGAAATGCCTCTTTATGTAGTCCTGATGATCCCTGCCCATGGCGATGACGATATCCTGTTTCCTGAGGAGCCCTTCGGTGAGCTGCTTTTGCCTGTGCTCGATCTTCTTGATGCTGAGCTTATGCAGCGTCTTGATGGTCATAGGATGGGGCCTCTGGCGTGTTGCTAGAACACCCGCCGAATCGAAATCGAACTTTCCAAGCTTTTGTTCTCTCACATACTGTCTTGCGCAGAGCTCTGCAGCCATGCTCCTGAAGATATTTCCTGTGCAGACGAAAAGAATTTTCATGTTTTCAACTCCAATTTTACTGGACAATGATCTGATCCCATAACATCATGAAGGATATCTGCATCTTTGAGCTTGTCTTTCAGGCTCTCCGATACCAGGAAATAGTCGATCCGCCATCCGACATTCTTCTGCCGTGCGCCGAACATATACGTCCACCATGTGTATCTGTCTTTCTCATCCGGATGGAAATATCTGAACGTGTCGATGAAGCCGCTTTCAAGCAACTGCGTAAACTTGCTACGTTCCCTATCGGTGAATCCGGCATTGCCCGGTTTTGTCTCTGTCGTCTTGTTTCCTGCGGGCCGTGCGATGTCGATCTCGTTATGGGCGACATTCATGTCTCCGCACACGACGACCTGTTTTGACTTCTCGAGGTCGTTGAGATATGACCTGAATGCATCCTCCCAGTCCATGCGGTAGCCGAT
>JBMCSP010000046.1:0-5845 GCA_048624455.1 Nanobdellota archaeon | reverse complement strand
AGTGAAGATCTGCTTGAGGAATGATTTTCCGGTAAAGTTAATCTGAGTCACTGCGACTTTCTTTGACCTGACAAGTTTCTTGCAGATGTCAAAGCGTTTCTTTATCCTTGGGTGGTCTGATTCCGAGCCGAAGATGATCATATGGTATGTCGTATAGAGGTCAGTGTATCCGACGATCTCATTGTGGTTCATCTCTGAGAATGTTCCCCAGAAAGCATGGATCTTGGCATTCTCGTTGATCTGTGTCTTGAACCTGAGAGCGACAGGGTAGAAATCCTCTGATGCATAGATCAGCGGAACTTTGTCCAGAAGATTCTTCGCAAGTTCCTTCGCTTTGTCGCGGAAAAGAGAGTCCTTGAGGAATTGCGCAAGCGACGAGACTTCTTTCTTTGCGTCAGGTACAAGGCCGTAGTTGACAAGAACCCGCAGCATGGAGAAGAAAAGGTAGCCGACCATGGCCCGCGGCTGCTTGTTCTGCGGGACCCTGACAAATGGCTTCTTGTGCTTTTCGGCAAGCTCTTTGAGCTTTCCTCCCGAACTGATGACAGCTATCTGGCATCCCTTCCGTAGTGCCTCGCGAAAGACTTCGATGGTCTCTTCTGTGTTTCCTGAATAGGATATCGTGATGATCAACGTCTTCTTGTCTGCATGCTCTGGAAGCCGATAGTGCTTGTTGACAAAGACAGGAATCTTTGAAGAATAGCGCATGTAGCTTTTAAGGATGTCTCCGGGAACGCCTGAACCTCCCATGCCAGCGACAATAATCTTATTGATTTCTTTCGTCTCGACCTTCAGATTTCCTGGAAGCTGATAGCCATCTTCTATATGGTATGGAAAATCTTCAAGATCAGTGATATATGATTGTGTGTCTACGCGTTGCAATGTCTCTTCATCCATGATACATCCCTCCAGGGGGAAATCTGTCCGTTTGGTTTAAATAGTTTATGTAAGTCAAAGCTAATAGTCATAGGCAGAGGGTCACCAGAAAAAAGAGGAGTTCATATGCCGTTGACCACATTGCCGAGGATGCTTGAGTCGAATCTTCGTTTCTCTCCTTTGTATTGGAACTTGCTTCCTATCTTCTGAGCTAGTCGGGAAAGCGGCAGTGTCTGGATCCAGACCTTTCCTGGACCTTCGAGCGTCGCGAGGAATAATCCTTCTCCTCCAAATAATGCGGTCTTAACGCCTCCTGTGAACTGGATATCATAATCAATCGTACTCTCGAAGGCAACTAGGCATCCTGTATCGATCCTGATAATCTCTCCTTTCTTGAGTTCCTTTTCGACAATGAAACCGCCTGCATGAAGGAATGCTTCGCCTTTTCCGCTTAGTTTCTGTAGGATGAATCCCTCGCCGCCAAAAAATCCTGCGCCCAGGCGTTTCGTGAACCCTATGGAGATATCGATATCTCCTGAAGAGCAAAGATAGGCATCACGCTGCGCCATGATCGTCTCATTGTTCATCTTGATCGGAAGTATCTTTCCCGGATATGTTCCTGAGAAGCAGACCTCGCCAGGTCCGGAGAATTTCGTGACGAAGAAAGATTCTCCTGTGAGCATGCGCTTGACGCCTTTCCAGATGCCCCCATTCGTTGTGGTTTCCATCTGGATGCCTTTTGTCATGTAGGTCATCATGCCTGCTTCCGCTGTGACGATGTTAGTGTCTTCCAGCAGGAACCTGACGGCCTGCATATCATCTCCGATAATCTCGTGCTTCATGAAAGGTGCAGTATTGTACTGCTTAATAAAATGAGTGGTGTTTATTTTTTTGCTATATTATAAATGAACGCAGCCACAACACATATATACAAGATTTGCCAGGGGAATCTCATGCACAAAGAGGTTTCCATCCAGAGCAGAAACGGCCGACAGCTGAAAGTCTGGCTTGACAGGCAGGGCAGATCAAAGAAGATCATCATCTTCGGCCATGGTTTCGCCGGCGACAAGAGCGAGGAGGGAAAGTTCGACAAGGCCGCTGCAGCGCTTCAGAAGAAGGGTTTTTCGACGCTACGCTTCGATTTCTCCGGCTGTGGCGAGAGCAGCGATGTTCCCCACAATACGAAACAATGGTCAGAGGATCTCCAGGTTGTCGTCGATCATGCGAAGAAAGAGGGTTTCTCAACAGTCTGGTACCTCGGCTACAGCATGGGTGGGCTCATCGGCCTGAGAAATGCCGATCTCTTTGAAAGAATGCTTCTCTGGGCCCCTCTTACAGGGAAGGTGAGCGGTTTTGAGAAGAAATACCCGCTCTGGAAGCGGGTGTTCCTCTTTATGCTTCGAAAGATTACCCTGAAGCGAACGATGCGATGGCGTAATTCAATACAGGTCTCGTCGCAGATGGTCCATGACATCAAGACGATCGACCAGAGTAAACTGCTTGCAAGGATCGATATTCCGATCCACATCATCCACGGAACAAAGGATGAGACGATCCCGCTCTCGTATCCTGAACACTGCAGAGAAACGCTCCCCCATTGTACGCTCGAGACACTTGACGACGGTCACAAATTCTATAAGACGACTGATATTCTTGTAAAGAAGACTGTGAAATGGTTCAGCGAGAAATCTGCATGAAACCTGATTCTAATGAAAAACTTTTTAAAGACCCTCTAATTCACTCAATCTACCTAATATTGTTGTATTTGGTCAAAATAACGCTCTCCAAGGCAATCAAAGACTAAATAGACGATTTCAGCGATGATAACAATCAAATAAGGTCAATAAAATGGTTTCGATATATGCAGTTGATCCAAATGCGCTCATCGAACGAGTCGCAGAAGAACTCAAAAAGACTGATCTTGTCCAGCCGCCTGAATGGGCACAGTTCGTCAAGACCGGTGTAGCAAAGCAGAGGCCTCCTGTCAGCAGTGATTGGTGGTACATCAGAGCTGCAGCACTTCTCCGTGCAGTCTATACGATAGGTCCTATCGGTGTCAACAAACTCCGGACAAAGTATGGAAGCAAGCAGCAGCGTGGTGTCAGGCCTGAGAAGTTCAGGATCGCATCCGGAAACATCATACGTACAGCTCTTCAGCAGCTGGAAAAAGAGGGTCTTATCGCTCAGAACAAGGATGAGAAGAAGAAAGGAAGAATCATCGCTCCGAAAGGGCAGTCCATGATCGAGAAGTGCGCTGACGCTGTCGCAAAGGCTAAAGCTCCTGCTCCAAAAGAAGAGAAGAAAGCGAAGCCGAAAGCTGATGTTGCAACTGACGCAAAAGAAGAAGCGAAGGTGGAACAGTAGATGGCACGATTCACTCATATTTCACGAAAGATCAGGCTTGCAAAGCTAGGCCGCCAGACGAAGTGGGCTCCATTCTGGACAGTCCCAAAGATCTACGGTGCAGGACGACGTGTCCACCCTGGACGCCATACTGCAATCAAGCGAAGCTGGCGACGATCTAAGACGAAGGCATAGGTGTCAAAATGGAAAGAGAATATATTGTCCCATTACGAAAAGAAGCTCAGAAGGCTCCTCGCTATAAGCGTACAAACAGGGCTGTCAAAGCGCTTCGCTCATTCATCCAGCGCCATATGAAATCTGAAAAGGTCTCTATCGGCAGATTCCTGAATACCGAACTCTGGAAGAATGGCATCAAGAATCCGCCGGCAAGGATCGCTGTAAAAGCGGTCAAGAGCGACGATGGAAAAGTCTCTGTCGAACTAAGGGATCTTCCAATGGTCAGAGAGAAGGTCAACAAGCGTCTTGCTCGTGTAGAAGGTGCTGAAGCGAAGAAGGCTAAAGAGGCAAAGAAAGCAGAAGAGGCTGAAAAGAAAGCTAAGGCAAAACCTGCTAAGAAAGAGGAAACTACGGAAACTCCAAAAGCTGGTGCAGACGCTGACGCAAGAGCTGAAAAAAAGCCTGCTGCTGAAAAGAAGACTGATTCAGCAGATCCTGAAAAGGGTGCAGCCTCCAAGAAGGGATGATTCTTTCATACTATTTTTCTTTTTATCCATAGTTCTATTCATCGAGATGCATCTTTCGGATATACTCTTCAAAGGCATTGTCGACTGATCGCATGACAATCTGAGCGTGCTCTATCGCTTGATCATGTTTTTCTTCAAGTCTCTCGTCGAGTGCGTATTCTTGGTATGTGCTTTCTTCGAGATAGAACTTGATGCCGTTGAGGACATCGCCGATATCATAAAGGTGATCGACATATGATCCCACATCCTGGACTGTCTTTTCAAGATCTGCTGGATCATGCATGGCGCTCATATATCTGCACCGCTCTATAATCTTCTTCTCCAGAGAGAACATGTAGTCCACTGACAATCGCAGAAGCTCTCCAAGCTCTCTGCTTCGCCCGGGAGAATCGCATCTCATTGCAGTATCGTCAAGCTGAGAATAGATGATGATCGCTATCGGGTCAGTGTACTCTTCGACCATTGATGGTCTTGAATCTCTAGACTATAAATAGCTTGCGGATCGCTGTTTGTATTCAATTTTTCATATACGTCTTCTCATCATCGGAAAGGTCCATCTCTTCAGCGAATGTATCAAGGAAAGCTTTCTCCTTTGCCATGGTCTTATAGAACGCAAAATTCTTGATGACAGCCGCCTTGTTCCAATGGATCTTTCTTGCGATCTTTTCTGCGATAGCATCACGTTTTGCATACTTTCTCTTGCTCATCCAGATCTTGAGTATGCGCGAGCTCTGCTGGTATTTCACGAATTTCTTTGCAGCATCTTCTTTGGAGATGCCGATGCCGCAGCTGAGAAACAGGTTGATGTAGACAAGATAGCGCCAATACTGCCATCTTCTTATGCGCTGATTGTAGATGTCTGCCATGCTGAGATACTCATACGCTTTCGCAAGCGCTTGTGTGTTTTCGTACTCCTTTGGCAAGTTGTAGTCGATCCAGAGGAATAGGTCATCGAAGTTCCCTTCGAAATTGCTGAACGCCTGTTTCAGTGTATCGAAGTCTTTGGATTTGAACACGGTCTGAAGGGCTTGCGGGATGGAGACAGTCAGGTCACGCTGATTTTCCTCATCCATCTCTTCCTTTCGGATATGGCTGTTGTTGACAGCTGCCTGCAGGTCGTTGATCGCTGCACGGATGTCGCCGTCAGCTATCCTTGAGATGAAGGTAAGCGCTCTTTCCTCTGCTTTTATACCTTCCTGCTCAGCAATGCTCTTGAGATGATCTTTCATTCTCTCGACGCTGGCCGGCTTGATCTCGACCAGATGCGATGAGGAACGCAGCTTGCTGAACTTGCTGTCCCAGGGGTTGACAGCCGTTATGATGACAGGAAACGCAGATTCTTTGATGATCCTGATGACTTCCTGTACTCCTCCTCTGTCGTGTCTTCCTGATAATCCATCGATCTCATCGATGAGGATGATCTTTCCTTTCGCGATGAGGGATGCCTGCTTTGTGGCATTATTGAGCAGATCGCCGATAGCATTCTTGCTCCTCTTGTCGGAGGCATTGAGCTCAAGCACTTCCAGCTCAAGACTCTCTGCGATGCTGTAGACAAGTGTTGTCTTGCCGACGCCGGTGGGCCCATGGAGGAAGATGGCTTTCCTAGATTTCTTTGTCTTGTCCAGAAGTTCGACTACTTTGGTGACGGTGCTTGGCTCGATGAGAAGATCATCTTTTGTCTTCGGCTGGTATGCTAGCGTCCATGGAAGTGCCATGAGGAGAGAGGATGAACGATTTTATTTAAAGATTGGTGCGATGCCTGAAGAAGTCCTTTCAGTAAGATTTATTAATGCTCTACTTTTCCTAGTGTCTCATGAGTCGACGTTCACGCCGGTTGCAGAAGCGTTCCATCGCTAAGAAACAGCATCCTTCTGAGGAAAGGACGCAGCATGCAGTCGAACATAAGCATCATCATGCTTCTC
>JBMCSP010000045.1:0-6095 GCA_048624455.1 Nanobdellota archaeon | reverse complement strand
CCTGGACTCGCGCAAGATGTCGCTGCAGCTTCTCATCGCCAATCATCCTTCCTGCCTCAAGTGCCTGAGGAACGGCGACTGTGTCCTCCAGACAAGAGCTGAAGAGAACAAGATCGAAGAGAAGATCTTTGAGAACAGGAAAGAGTATGAGGAGGAATATGCAACCGTACTCCAGCGCGACAATAATCTCTGCATCAACTGCGGCCTCTGCGTCAGGTATTGCGATGAGATTCAGTCGGTGCATGCGATCGATTTCGCAAAGCGCGGCCATAAAGCATACGTTGCGACACCCTTCGACGTACCGATCGATGAGAGTGCCTGCATCTCCTGTGGCCAGTGTGTCCTGCATTGTCCGACCGGCGCATTGAACGAGCGTTTCGAGATCGATGAGGTCGTCGAGCTGCTCCAGAACAAGGGCAACAAGCATGTCATCTGCCAGGTCGCGCCATCTATCAGGGTCTCCGCCGGAGAAGAGTTCGGCATGGAACCGGGAACGCTCGTTACCGGAAAGATTGTCGCTGCCCTTCGTAAGATGGGTTTTGATGCTGTCTTTGATACTGATTTCGCTGCGGATCTTACGATCGTCGAGGAAGCGAATGAGCTTGTCGAGCGTATCGGCAACGGCGGCCAGCTTCCGATGTTTACCTCCTGTTGCCCGGGATGGGTCAAGTTCATGGAGAACGAGTATCCTGACCAGATAGGGCATCTTTCAAGCTGCAAGAGCCCTCAGGCGATGCACGGCGCTATCGCAAAGACGTATTACGCCGGCGAGGTTGGCAAGAAGCCGGAAGATATCGTCATGGTCGGCATCATGCCCTGTACGGCGAAGAAGTATGAGAAGACACGCCCCCAGCTCAACAAGAACGGTTATCAGGATGTCAACCATGTCATCACGACACGGGAATTCGCCAAACTCTGTCAGGTCTTCTCGATCGATTTCACCAAACTTGAGGATGAAGAGTTTGATAACCCTATGGGAGAGGCTTCCGGTGCAGGAGACCTTTTCGGGACGACAGGCGGCGTCATGGAAGCAGCCCTGAGAACTGCGTATGAGAAAGCGACCGGGAAAGAGCTTGACCGTCTTGAGTTCGACCAGATCAGAGGATACAAGGGCGTCAAGGAAGGGATGATCCATATCAACGGACAAGAGATCAGGTTCGCCGTTGTCCATAGTCTCGTCAACGCACGAAAGATCATGAAAGAGGTCCAGGAAGGGACGTCTCCCTACCAGTTTGTTGAGGTCATGGCCTGTCCCGGCGGATGCATCGGCGGCGGAGGCCAGCCACGGATCACGAGCGTCGAGGTCATCAACAAGCGCATCGCAGGGCTGCAGGGTCTTGACAAGATGAAAGTCATCCGGCGAAGCCATCAGAATCCGTCGATCATCAAGCTCTATGACGAGTATCTCGGAGAAGTTGGTGGAGAGCTGGCGCATCATCTGCTCCATACACGCTTCACGAAGAGAAACAGGCCGTGATCAGGCAATCATTTCTTCTTGCCTTTCTTCTTTTTCGGCTTCTTAACTTTTGCTTCAAGCTTCTTCATCGCTTCAGGCTGTGCAGGCTTGCCGGATTCATCAGATACGGCGACAGGAAGCTCCTTGCTCAATAAGAAGATCTCGATAGGCCCGAAGTGCTTCTCCTGCTCGACCTCAAGCCTTCGTTGGTTGGCAAGATGCAGGACCGGGACGAATGTCATGATCTGGTCCTCTTTCGTATCAGAAGGGATGAGCTCAGTGAACATGAGAGAACGGCGTCCTTCGACGAGTTTCATGATGCTCTTATGGACATCGGTCATGAGCTCGCTGATATCGATCTTCTTCTTCGGGACCTCGACCTCGTGATAGGTCTCGCGGTAGACAGGCCTACGCTGCTTGACCTCAAGCGCTTTCTCCAGAGCATCGACCAGGTCGAAGATGGAAACCTTTCTCTTGCGCGGCTGAGGCGTCCTTGGGACAAGGACATCTCGCCGATCCTTAGGGACATATTCCTGGCGGAGAAGCTCGCGCTCTAGCTCGTCATCAAAGTCATCAGGAAACTCTTCTTCTGCCTGCTCGACGAAATTGATGAGCTGGTCCATCGCGTGGATGTCTGATGTGAGAAGCTTGTCAGCCTTCATCTTGAGAAGGATCGCTGTCGCGAGAAGGATCTTTCCTGAGACGTTGAAGTTTGTCTTCTCAAAGCTCTTGACCGTCTCGACGAACTTGTCGCAGAGAAGCTTGATGTCGATATCCCATGGATCCATCTGCTCTGTCTTGACCAGGTCGCGGAGGATGGATTGCCACGATATCTCATCCTGCTTCATCAGCATGTCAAATATCTTGTGCTGATGCTGGTCCTTTGGGACACCGGAAAGCGAGAAGACGTCTTCTTCTGCGACATCAAGGGATGTATCCCTGACACCACTCTCAAGTTTGGCCATGGGGTTTCAGAGTCTGACGAGGTTTATAAAAGTTTTTATGGCCCAGGTAGCCGATCCGTATCGATAGAGAACTCAGCGATGCGCTCTGTGGTATTGCAGCTGTCGCTCGCCCGGATCTGCAGGCCGCACCTATGCTTTTCTTCAAGCTGGAAAGTGGCATAGGCCTCTTTCCTGTCCGATTGGATCTGTATCTTATGAAACGTCCTCAAGCTTCTTAAAAAGATGCGTGTATGCAAATATATCTGAGCGAGAATTCATTGGCCGCCGAACTCATCGAGCGTCTTGTTGCCTGAGAACGTGACGATCGTCGTGTTGCCTTCCGATCCCCCGCCGGATTTCTTGACGTTGACGAACCGGTTGTCCGCCAGTTTGTTGATCTTTCGCTGGAATGTTTTGTAGACTGCTTTCCCGCCTTCCTGCTGATAGATCCTATAGAGCTCGCCGATGCGGGTGTCTGGATTCTTCTTGACGATAGTCAGGATGAATCTGCTCTCGTCCTCAAGCTGATCCTTTTTCTTGATCGTGAACTCGTCAAGCTTCTTGATGGCTGTCGCGACATGGTCGACTGTGATCTTTGTCGATGAAGCATCCTCTGCAGCATGTCCTGCTTCCTTGAGGACGAAGAGTCCGGACCGGATGTCAGAGATGTCATTCGTCTTCTTGACTGCCTTCTCAAAAGCGTCGTCTTCCCAGACACCGGGGACGAATGCATAGCCGAGGCGCTCTTTCATGATGCCCCGTGTCTCGATCTCGTTGTACTGCCTGAACTCAAGCGACTGCGGCATGAGCCTGGACTTGATGCGGTCGTCGAAACCCAGCACGACTTCCTTATGGTTCGTTATCAGGATGATGGTCTTTTTGAAGATCTCTTCAAGGATGAAATAGAGCACATCAAGATCCTCAAGCTTGTCGGCCTCATCGAAGACAAAGACTGCGCTTTTCTTGTTGACGATATTGCGCACGATGCCGAAAAGCTCGTCGGTCTTCTTGTTGTGCGTCAGCACATAGTCCATCTGCTCGCAGATCTCGACAAGGACCTTATAGGAACTGTTCTTCTGCCAGCAGTTGATGAAGATGGGGATGATGTCATCAGTCTCTTCTTCAAGCTCTTTGAGGATATGCTTTGTCGCGACCGTCTTTCCGACGCCAGGCGGACCGTAAAGAAGGACATTACGGCCGTTGGCATCCATGAACAATGGCTTGATGCAGCTCGCGATCGTCTTCTGCTCTTTCTCGCGATATGGCACGAGCTTTGGGATGTAGTCGTAGTCGAGCGCTACCGTGTTCTTGAACAATGATTGATCTGATCCGAGCATGTCCTTGAATATTCCCATGCAGGTGCGAAGGTGGTGATGGCTTTTTAATGTTTCTGTTCAGGGATCGAAAGACTTACAGAAGCTTTAAATAAGAGAAACTGTCTGATAGATATGGTGATAGACATATGGCCAATCCTTTGCATCTTGGTTTCAGCGTTTCCATATCGGTCATCCTGCTCGGCCTGACAGTGCTTGCACTGGTGGTCTATGGGAAGAGCGATAAGGAACGAAAAGTTTTCTGGCGACTCCAGATCATCGGCTTCCTGCTCTTGTTCCTGCAGTCTGCTATACTCTACATCCCGATACCGATCACATTCCAGGACACGGTCATCACGGTCAAGCTCTTGACCTCGTCGCTTGCATATGTTGTCCTCGGCGCATCCTTTGTCGTCCATGTCATGGACATGAAGAAGGGCGCGAAGAAGACACGCAAGAAATGATTCTTGCTTTGTCCTTATTTTTTTCTGACTGCATATAGGTTTCTTCGTTCCGTTCGGTTCAATGCCTCGCTCCATACCTGAACAAAACAGTTCAGGACCTTGGCTCAGGACAGCGGATCGCACACGACACTTTTTGGAGTGGTTCGCGTGATTCTGCTTGAAGGCAGCCTTCCATCACGCAAAACCTTTTTAAGCGACCTCTAGTTCTTTCTTTCTATGCCATTCGACAAAAGTTTAGATAAGGAACTCTTCAACGAAGAGGTAGAATTCGAGATTACAAAGATCATCGTCAGTGTCTTTTCCTACAACGGCGGAACGCCAAAGCTCCAGCTTTCACGTAAGAACAGAAACACAGAGACTGGCGACTGGATGTTCTCAAAACTTGGGCGCATGATGAAAGAAGAGGCTGAGAAAGTCGTTCCGATCATGCAGAAAGCGCTTGAGCATATGTAATCATAGTCCGAGCGTCCCGACAAAATCCGAGAAAATCATATAGCGTTCAAGAAACAGGAAACCTTTCTTGGTTACCTGGTACATTTTCTTTTTTTTCTCTTCGATCTCGATGATAAACTCTTTCTTCAGCAGCTCATCGATGTAGTTTCGAAACATCTCCGGCGAAAGATTGGACGCGGAAAGCAGCCTGGTCGGTCCCATCCGTCCTGCACCGATGGCAGAGAGGATGTCATGGATCACTTCCAGTCGTTCCCGTTTTTTTGGCATGGTCGATCATCTGAAATTCTTGGTAAGGGTGAAGGTGATATAGGCAAGGAGGAGGTTCACCGCAATAGTCATCGCATACAGATAGAGGCGGAGCGTCGGGATGGCATCGATAAAATACTGTGCGGCAGCATTTCCCGTCCAGATGATGGCAAGCAGCACCATCGATATGAAATAGAGCTGGCTGAAATTTGATCTTTTGTCCTTTGCTTTGCGTGACCTGATGTAGGTGATGATGCTCGCTGAGACGAAAAGTGAGATCTGGCATCCGTAGAGCACCGCAAGCGACCCGGCCAGATGCCCTCCTAATGTGACGGCGAATGCAACGAGCACAAGGAAAGCGACAGGAAGCGATGTTCCTTTCCCGTAACGCTCCTGCTCGATGTGCTTCCAGAAAAGGACGTAGAGGAAGAAAAGCGCAGATATCACGAATGAGAATCCCATAGCACCTGCAAGGAATCCGAAATGGGAGATCGTCCCCATGGGATCATGGCGAAGGAAGATCTTTGCGAGCATCAGAAGATAGCGTGCGAGAAACCCGATCGCCGTGAAGAGGAACGCGTCTGCAAAATATTTTACTCCTTTGTACTTGCTGAAGCTGTAGAGTTTTCGTACTCTCCAGAAGATGAATGATGTGGAGGCGACGATGACCAGCATATAGATGGTCTCGATGATCGTTATCTGCAATGCTGCGACGTCCATGCGGTTTTTCCTGTTCTGCTTCCTTATAAATATGTGCAGAGGAATCCTCCGTTTTATTTATAAATGAAATTTCACCTATAGACATCACGAGGTGAATACGCTCATGATAAACACACTAGGATTTGCATTTTTAGGGCTTTTTGCCGTCGTCTTCAGCCTGTTCCTTTTCGGGTTCTGGGTCTGGGCGCTGGTGGACTGCCTCAAATCAAACAGAGAATCTGGAGAAAAACTGGTCTGGGCACTGGTCATCATCTTCTTGAACGTCCTCGGCGCCCTGATCTATACTATCGTCGGCAGGACACCGAAGACGAATCGGACAACGCATCGCTCTAAGAAAACATCAACAGACAGCAAGCTGGTCCGTGATACCGACAACGCCATGATCGCAGGTGTCTGTGCAGGACTTGCTAAGATGCTCAAGATGGATGTGACATTGATGCGCCTTCTCTGGGTCATCATGACCATCATGACAAGCGGGTTCGGTCTTGTGCTTTACGTC
>JBMCSP010000044.1:0-6299 GCA_048624455.1 Nanobdellota archaeon | reverse complement strand
ATAAGAATCTCAAGAAGTACCCGAATACAGATCCAAAGATCCAGCGCCTTGATAATTTCATGCTGGTCCTTGGAAGCATGGCGCCGTTGTTCACGATACCCCAGATAATCAATATCTATACGATACAAGATTCGGCCGGACTTTCGCCCTACACATTCGCACTGCTCGCATTAACGAACCTTGCCTGGCTTTACTACGGGTTCATCCATAAGGACAGGCAGATCATGGCAGCCCATACGCTCTTCTTTCTGGCAAATGCGATCATCCTGACAGGATCATTGATCTTTTAGAAAAAGTGGAATAAGAAAAGAGACTTCACTTGAACGCATCCTTTATCCTGTTGAAGAATGATTTGTAATCAAACCTGTCCTTCGCGATCTTGTCGTAGTGCTCAAGCAGTTCTTTTTGCTTCTTGTTCAGGCTTGTCGGGACGCTGATCGTCACCTTGACATACTCATCGCCGTGGCCGCTCCCATGCAGGCTCGGCATGCCCTTGCCCTTTAGCCGGAACGTCGTCTCAGACTGCGTCCCCGCAGGGATCTTCATCTTTGCCTTGCCATCAAGCGTCGGGACCTCAACAGAATCGCCCATCGCCGCCTGGACAAAGGATATGGGGATCGTGATGTTGATATCATTGCCGTCGCGCTCAAAGACATCATGCTCTTTCACGGTGATGAACACGTAGAGGTCTCCTTTCGGACCGCCACGCTCGCCGGCTTCTCCTTCTCCAGCAAGACGGAGCCTTGACCCAGTGTCGACTCCTGCAGGAATATCGACCTTGATGCTCTTCGTGACCTCGACCGTCCCTGAACCTCGACATTCAGAACAGGATGTCTTGATGATCTTTCCACGCCCCTGGCACTCCGGGCATGTCGCAGTCTGCGCAAAGAGGCCGAACGGCGTACGTTGCGTGACCCGGACAGTTCCCTGGCCATGGCACCTACCGCATGTCTCTACATCATCTTCTGACTCTGCGCCGACACCGTTGCATTTAGGACAGGTGTCCACTTTCGGAATATCAATGTGCAGTGTTTTTCCGTTGTATGCATCTTCGAGACTGATCTCTGCGTCATACCTCAGGTCTGCACCACGTCGTGATCGTGATCGTCTCGAGCGCCCTCCGCCGAAACCGCCGCCGAAGAAGCTCTCAAAGATGTCTTCAAAATCGCCGAAACCGCCTGCCCCGCCGAAACCGCTGAAATCATAGCCGCCGCCCTGCTGGCCGTCAGCAGTGCCGAAGCGGTCATAGTTGCTCCTTGATTTCTCATCGCCGAGGACCTTGTACGCCTCGTTGATCTCCTTGAACTTCGTCTCAGCTTCCTTGTTGTCTCTATTCAGATCAGGATGATACTTCTTCGCAAGCTTCTTGTACGCTTTGCGGATCTCTTCCTGCGACGCATCCTTGCTGACGCCGAGTGTCTCATAATAGTCTTTTGTCATTCTCATCAAAGAGGTGATCTTCAAGCTGTTTTACCGTGTCAAAATAATGATCGCATTGCGCTTTGAACGCATCGTCATTCGTATGCGCCCAACCAGCACCGATAGCGTATGCTCCGACGGTTCTTGCCATCTCGATGCCAGGCATCAGATCATCGACGACAGCGATCTCTGCCGGCAAGAGGTCATAGTATTCCATGATCTTCTCAAGAGGATAGGGGTGTGGCTTGTTCTTTGAACCGTCTGCTTGGGCTCCGAATATCTTGTCAGGGACAAGACCTGTCCTTTCATAGTGCATCGAGATCGCCTCTTCATTGGAATGCGAGACGACAGCGACGATACCGCCGAGAGATGCATGCTGCTTGAGCACATCGATAAATCCGTCATAGAATTGCGGGACGTGATGGCGCAGGGGATGGTTCTTCCAGAAATCAAACGCATACTGCCATTCTTCTTCTGAGAAACCCAGATCTTCCTTATAGTGGCTCCTTATGCTTTTCTTCTGGTTCAGGTCGATGAACCCGCCGACATCCACAGGGACTATATCCGGGCGGAGTTCAGCCATAAGCTCAACATAGATCGGATGATGGATATGAGCGGTGCTATCCACAGCCGTATCGTCATGGTCCACTGCTAAACATCGGTATCTCATCGTCTATCATATGATGATAATCTGAAATCAATAAAAAAAAGAAAAGGAGGGCTTACTTATTTCTTGCCCTTTTTCTCATCGTTTTTCTTATCGGTTTTTTCATCGTCTTTTGCATCCTTCTTGTCTTTCTTGGAGTCGTCCTTCTTATCGTCCTTCTCCTCAGACTCGAAATCTGCATCGACAACGTTCTCATCCTTCTTCTTGCCTTCCTCGGATGTGCCTTCTCCTGACTGCTGCTGTGCTGCAGCGTTCTTGTAGAGCTCTTCAGCGACCTTGGAGAACTCATCCTTGAGTTCCTGCGTCGCTTTCTTGATCTCTTCGAACTTGTTCTCACGATCCTCGAGCAGCTTCTTCAGGTCGTCTATCTTCTTCTGGATCGGCTCGGTCTTGGACTTGTCGACCTTGTCTCCCATGTCCTTGAGCGTCTTTTCGTACTGGAAGACGATGCTATCAGCCTCGTTGAAGACATCGATCTTTTCTTTCTTCTGCTTGTCTTCATCAGCGTGCTCTTCGGCTTCCTTCTTCATACGCTCGATCTCTTCCTCTGAGAGATTGGTCGTTGCCGTTATCTTGATGCTCTGCTCCTTGCCGGTACCAAGATCCTTTGCGTATACATGGACGATACCGTTCGCATCGATGTCGAAACTGACCTCGATCTGCGGGACACCACGTGGTGCAGGAGGGATGCCGACAAGATCAAAACGTCCAAGCGTCTTGTTGTCTGCAGCCATCGGCCGCTCGCCCTGGAGGACGTGGACCGTGACAGAGGTCTGGTTGTCAGCAGCAGTGCTGAAGACCTGCGACTTCTTTGTCGGGATCGTCGTGTTCTTCTCGATGAGCTTTGTCATGACACCGCCGAGCGTCTCGATTCCGAGGCTCAATGGCGTAACATCCAAAAGAAGAACGTCCTTGACTTCGCCGCCGAGGATACCTGCCTGGATCGCTGCACCAAGAGCGACAGCCTCATCAGGATTGACAGACTTGTCAGGCTCGTTGCCTGCGATTCCCTTGACCAGCTTCTGGACAGCAGGGATACGCGTAGAACCGCCGACGAGGATGATCTTATCGACCTTGTCAAGAGCAGCATCCTTCATCGCCTGCTTTGTCGGGCCTTCGCATCGCTTGACAAGATCTGCAGTAAGCTCCTCGAATTTTGCTCTCGTCATCGGGAGCTGCAGATGTTTTGGACCTTTATCATCAGCAGTGATGAACGGAAGGTTTATCTCTGCCTTCTGGGAGCTGGAGAGCTCTTTCTTCGCATTCTCGGCGGCCTCTTTCAGGCGCTGAAGAGCCATCCTGTCCTGAGAAAGATCGATGCCTTCCTTATTCTTGAATTCCTTGACAAGCCAGTCGATGATCTTCTGGTCGAAATCATCACCTCCAAGATGGTTGTCCCCGTTGGTCGCCTTGACCTCAAAGACACCATCGCCGAGCTCGAGGATGGATACGTCAAACGTACCACCGCCAAGATCAAAGACCATGATCGTATGATCATTCTCCTGCTTGTCAAGACCGTACGCAAGAGAAGCGGCCGTCGGCTCGTTGACGATACGCTTGACCTCAAGGCCTGCAATCTTTCCCGCGTCCTTCGTCGCCTGACGCTGTGCGTCGGTGAAGTATGCAGGGACGGTAATGACCGCTTCAGTGACCTTGTCGCCAAGATATGCTTCAGCATCAGATTTGAGCTTCTGCAGGATCATCGCAGAAATCTCCTGCGGTGTGTAATCCTTACCTTCTATCTTGGACTTGTGATCCTCACCCATGTGCCGCTTGATACTCTGGACTGTATTGTCCGGATTCGTGATCGCCTGACGCTTCGCGACATCTCCGACGAGACGCTCGCCGTCCTTAGTGATCGCGACAACAGAAGGAGTTGTCCTATTGCCTTCAGCATTATTAATTATTTTGGGGGAACCCCCTTCCATAACTGCGACTGCAGAATTCGTGGTTCCTAAATCAATTCCTATCATCTTTGCCATGAGATTCGCCTCCATTATGCATGTTTAGTATATTGTTCCTTGCATCCTCGTCCGGTACCAGCTCGTGGAGCTCTCCTCCGGGTATCGTCGGATGCGTCTTAAGGTATATCGCCCATTCCCGCACCGAATGCGGATCGTCTGCCTTCACTGCGTGATTGAGCAGATACCATGCATGCAACTTTTCGCTGTGCTTCGCGTCAGTCGCAATGCGGCAATGGAACGGCATCGCCTCCCCTAACATGCACTTGTGGCCTTTCGCTTCCTTGTCCAGGAACACGCACTTGCCATGCGGCATCTTGTGCACCGGATCTGTCGGCTTATGGCCAACGCGCCTCTCATTGGCTTCGTGCTTCGGCTTGTGGAGCGTCGTGTTGTACGCCCTGACCTGCCTAAGGAAATTCTCCTTCAGCTCATCAAGGCTTACACCAAGCTTCTCCGCTATGGCCTCGACCTCTCCTTCATGGATATAGCCAGGAGCACTTTCGCACATATCTCCGGGACGTACGCTCTCCCCGACTGCCTCAAGAATCTTCTCTCGAGGGGTCAGCCGCGTTATATCCAGCGTTGAAAAATCGTCTGCCATTGAAGCACCAATGATGTTAGGGGCTGCGTCACTCTTATAGTTTTTTGTTTTGAGCGCGAAAATTACTTCGCGATCTTGACCTTTGCAGGCCTGATAACTGTCTCGTTGAGCATGTAGCCTTTCTGGAACTCTTCGATGATCGTTCCGGATTCCTTGTCGGAATCGCCCTGCATCAGGCATTCATGCTTGTAAGGATCAAATTTCTGCTCAAGCGTTGCGATGGGCTCAAGTCCCTGCTTTTTCAGGATATCAAAGAGCTGCGAGTAGATGAGCTCCATCCCTTTGAGGAACTCCTTGTCCACATCCTTATGGGATGCAAGAGCGATCTCGAAGTTGTCGAGCACGGGAAGGATGCTGAGGATCAGGTCCTTGTTCGCCATGGTGACCTGCACCTGGCGGTCGCGGTCGACGCGCTTCTTGTAGTTCTCAAACTCTGCCTGAAGCATCTGGACGGTCTTCAACAGATCCGCATTCTTCTCCTTGAGGATATCCACTTCAGTCTTTGGAATCTCCTCAGGCTTCTGCTGCACATCGTCCTGCTTCGCTTCGTGTTGTTCCTCTTTTTTCTTGTGCTCTTTTTTGACCATAATCATTACCTTGAGATTTATTTCCGTCGACTTTAAGTCAACGAAACGTATTGTTGATAAACTAGAGATATTATTTAAATGTTTCGTTAAAGAATGCTGTTGCAGAGATTAGTTTTTTATACAGCGTCTTGTTCCGCTTATGCATGAAAAAAGCAGTCATCGTCGACTACGGGAACGTCATCGATACGTTCGATCCCCATATCTTCTTTGAAAAGCTCGCAGAACACTCAGAGATGGACACGACAGAGGCATGTACTCGTGTCTCAGGATCCGGCTTCACCGAACTCTACGAGAAAGGCTTCATCACGACAGAAGAGTATCACCAGTTCATCTGTAATATGGGTTTTGACATCACTCTCGACGATTTCATCGAGGCGCACACGAACAAGTTCGAGGCGAACGAGCCGATGCATGATCTCATCAGGAAACTGAAATCGAACGATTATCAGATAGGCATCCTCTCAAACACTAACCAGATGGATTATGATGAACGAATCATCAGATCCCCTATCATCCCCTATGTCGATGCCATCACCGTATCCCATGATATCGAGAAACGCAAGCCGCACCCTCATATGTATCGCGACATCCTCGATAAGCTTCTTGTCTGTCCGGAAGAAGCAGTATTCCTTGATGACATGGAGCGAAACATCGACGGTGCACGCGCAGTCGGCCTTGACGCTATCAGGTATGATCATCGCGACCACGATGACATAGTCAGACGGTTGAGAGATGAATACGGCATCAAAATCAAGTAAGATATAAAAACCACGTTCTCTACAATATATCTATGGAAGACATCAACCGCATGGCAAAGCTCCTTCGCGGAGGAGACGAATACTTTCTGAGAGTGCCTGGTGCGCTCGTCAAGGAGCAGCAGCTCAAGGAGAATGATTTTGTCGTGCTTGAGGTCCGCAAGGCAAAAACCTATGTCGTCGAAGTCGACAAGGTAACGCTTGATGAGTTTGAGCGGCTCAAGAAACTGCCGCAGTACAGGGAAAAAGACGACGGGCAGATCCTCAAAGAATTGATGTTCAAGTTCCACCACCAAGACGACAAGG
>JBMCSP010000043.1:0-6321 GCA_048624455.1 Nanobdellota archaeon | reverse complement strand
CATCAAGGTCATCACGCTAGAGATGGATACAGGAAAAGCTCCGGCTAAGCATGCAGAGATGATGGCGGAGCAAGCCAGATTCTTCACAGATAATGTCCTCAATCACAAATGCTAGTCACCGTAACCTTTATATAGAGTTTGGCATCACTTTTACCTGATCAGGTGATTCCATGACGATTAAACAGCAAAGCATCGGAAGTCTCAAGAAAGGAAGTTACATCGTTATCGATGATGTGGCCTGCAAGGTCGTCGACCTATCCGTTTCCCGTCCGGGAAAGCATGGACATGCAAAGGTCAATCTCATGGCTGTCGGCATCCTTGACGGCAAGAAGAGGAACATGGTCGCTCCGGGACACGATTCCGTTGATGTCCCTGTTATCGACAAGCGCAACGCACAGATCCTTTCGATCTCAGGAAATAGCGCAAACGTCATGGACATGGAGACGTACGAGACGTTCGATATAGAGATCCCTGATGAACTGAAGGGCAGCGTCGTTGAAGGCGTCACCGTCCTCTACTGGCAGATCCTTGATGACAAGGTCATGAAGCAGATCGTCGGGCAGTAATCACAATCATAATCCGACAAAGGTGAATAGATATGGCTAAATTCGAAGAAGCTGACAACCGCCTGTTCAAGAATGTCTATGTGGACAAGAACACGAAGAAGAAAATCCGTGCTCCTCCACTGAAAGTTCTTGCTGGCAAGGTACGAGGCCGCGGACCACAGGGAACGAAGGCTCTGCGACCAAAGCGTAAGAAATAAACTTCCTTAATCCTTTTATAGTTCTTATTCTAAAGTTTTTTTATGTCACGAGATAGAGTGCTGAACCACGATGAGTATTCAAGCGGCGCTGTCCTCTACTGGATGCAGCGCGACCAGCGTGTCCAAGATAACTGGGCACTCCTTCATGCGCAGAAAAAAGCGCAGGAACATGATGTTCCCCTCATCGTCTGCTTCTCATTGGTACAGTCATTTCTTGGTGCGACCAGACGACAATATGGTTTCATGCTGAAAGGTTTGCAACAAGTTGAGGCCGAACTGAAAAAGTATAACATCCCTTTCAAGCTGTTGCTCGGTCCTGCAGATGAGACGATCCCTGCATTTGTCGGGGAGGAGAATATCGGATTGCTTGTCACAGATTTCAATCCGCTGCACATCAAGAAGCGATGGGTCAGAGGCATCCTTGATAAGGTGGATATCACGCTCCACGAGGTCGATGCTCATAATATCATCCCCTGCTGGACCACGTCTGACAAGCAGGAATTCGCCGCACGCACCATACGGCCGAAGATCCACAAGAAGCTTGAAGAATACCTCGTCGAATTTCCAAAGATACACAAGCAGGACAAGAAAGTGAAACAGTATATGAATACATGGGATGACATCACGCTTGATATCGATGAAGACGTTGGAGAAATCTCATGGATCGAACCGGGAGAGGCTGCAGCTCAAAAAGCCCTGCAGGGATTCATCGGCAAGAGATTGGAACAGTATGCACAGACAAGAAATGATCCATCTCTAGACGGCCAATCAAGCCTGTCGCCCTACTTTCATTTCGGCCATCTCAGTCCACAGCGTGCAGCTCTTGAAGTCTTGAAAACAACAAAGAAGAAAATCACAGAAGTCCTTGATCCAAAGCGCAACATGGCACAGCAAGGAGAGAGCATCGCTGCATTCATCGAGGAAGCGGTCGTCAGGAGGGAACTCTCTGACAATTTCTGCTATTATAACAAGAACTACGATTCTACAGATGGATTCCCGCAGTGGGCACAGCACAACATGAAGATCCATGACAAAGACAAGCGAGAGTATACGTATACAGTCAAAGAGCTTGAAGGAGCGAAGACGCATGATAAGTACTGGAACGCTGCACAGCTGGAGATGGTGAAGACCGGCAAGATGCACAACTACATGCGTATGTACTGGGCAAAAAGGATCCTTGAGTGGACAAAAGATTCTGAGCACGCCCTCAAGACAGCGATATATCTCAATGACAAATATGAGCTTGACGGCAGGGATCCTAATGGGTATGTCGGGTGCATGTGGAGCATCGGCGGTGTGCATGACCGTCCCTGGACAGAACGCCCTATATTTGGCAAAATAAGATATATGAATGCAAATGGGCTGAAGCGAAAGTTTGACATGGAGAAATATGTTGCGAAGATGCTATAGAAGAGCTCAGTGCGGAATATGACAATCTTACAAAACTGACCAAGGAACTCTCATCGATAGAAAATGCCACTGTCATCAACAATATCACATATGGAGATAGAGAGCTGTAATAGAGATAGAGCTGTAAGTATATAATCAGCAAAGAACAAGGATAAGAACTCTTTCTACATGAACGACCTGATGAGCATGAACAGGATGATCACAAGGAAAGTGATGCTGACGATCTTCCAGATCATCTCAGCATGTTTCTGTCCTTTGCGTGTCCTGAAGATAGCGCCGACAGCGACCTGAAGCATACGTCCTCCATCGACGATGCCAAGAGGCACAAGGTTGAACAGGCCGATACCAAGATTAAGGACATAAAGCCAGAAAAACAGTTCAGCAAACCAGTCGATAGCGCCGACAGCGAACGAGCCGTACTTCGCCTCGAATTCTTTATTGACAGCAGACCCCTGGACAACAGAGACGCCGAGGAAAGCATCATCCGGGTCATCCTCGCGGGATTCCAGAGCAATATTATAGTTCGATGCATTTGTCGTGACTGTTATAGGCTCTCCCGGAGATTTCGCATCAAGTTCCTGAGTGAACTGGTTGACCGTATAGACAGGTACGCCGTCGACGGCAGTGATCAGCTCATTCCCGGAAAGCCCTGCTTGAGCAGCTGCTGTCTCATTGTAGACATCAGTGACGACGACACCAGTAGCCTCATATGCCATACCGGAAAGTGGATTGACCGTGACAAGCATAAGACCAAGAACAAGGAATGCCAGGATGATGTTTGAGAATGGACCTGCTGCAAAGACACTGAGCTGCTTCCATGCCGATTTTTTAGGGAGAATCTTCTCATCCGGTTCGACGAATGCCGCGGGGATGATCGGAAGCACTAACCCAAAGAAGGCGAAGCCTGAAGTCCGTACAGGGATCTTATAGAGATTTGAGACGATACCATGAGCGAACTCATGCACCAAAGCGATGATGAAGATGGATATGATCCAGTAGAAGAACGGGACATAGACCGCTCCCTGGACAGGCACAGGAAGGACAGGTGCAACACCTGAAGGCGCTTCAGGCTCGACAATCATATTCTTGAAGACGATGATCAGCTGGATCGAGATGAATGCCATGCCAAGGAAGCCGATGACGACGCCTATGCTTGCCATGACTTTCGTGAAGCGTGGAAACTTCTGTGCAAATCTCTTCATGAATTTCAGGCCAAACTGAGACCTGTAAAGAATGATATAGAGAAAAGGAAAGAGTATCTTTTGGATGTCCAGTCTCTTTCGGATGACGATGAGATAGATCGTCAGAACCACGATGAAAACGATGGCAGCAATAACCTGAAAGTCCATTATAGGGTTGAGAAATACCTCACATATAAATCTACTGGTTTTGAAAGTTCCAGGCCGTTGTAAAGACACAAAGACAGGAATTAATTTATATGAAACAAGAACATACCAAAAGCATACCAAAAATTATGTACGGAGATAATTTGCGTATGCCTCCTGAAAAGCCTAACAATCAAAACGCATATCCTGTCCTTGCCTTGATAACTCCGATCAGATGAATGAAGTAAAAGCTGCACTCTATAAGAAAGTGCAGAAACAGAAGCCTGTTGCAGACTCTCTTGAGAGGAAGGCGCTCGATGCGGTTTCACAACTAAAACTCGACGATGATAGCGATGATGTCCTGCCCCATCTATGTCGCGCAACATATTGAATGCCTTGATCTCCTCGATATCAGCCGGCATCATCTTCTCAAGCGGCGACTGTCCTGACCTGCGGAACACTGCCGTGAAGGGCAAACGTGACCATCGCACTAATGAGACGAGTAAGATAGAGATGGCTTACCTGAAAGTGGCCTAACTTTTTCAAAAATGTTGTATACCAACCCATGACGTTTACAGATTGTTGCGTTTTGGTCTCTTTTGGTCTCTTGTCGTTCTTTATTCGCGAGAAACTGGGTTCTTTAAAAGAGATTGAAGTGCTGCACGATGTTTCTGCTTCATAGCAGTTCCGTTACCAAGAATAAAGCATTATTTATTTGCAATATAGAAAATAAAAACAACGACATGAATATTTAAAAATGGCTTTCCATTACTTGCCATGCATGAAAGCGAAACAATTGAAGGAGACATACCAGCAGTTCTTCGAGAAGAAAGGACATGCACGCATTGCATCTGCACCGCTTATCCCGGAACATGATCCGACAGTCCTCTTCACGACAGCGGGTATGCACCCTCTTGTTCCCTACCTCATGGGACAGCCGCATCCGCTCGGCAGCCGTCTCGTCGACGTCCAAAAATGCCTGCGGACGCAGGATATCGATGAGGTCGGCGATAAGACTCATACGACGTTTTTTGAGATGCTCGGGAACTGGTCGCTTGGAGATTATTTCAAGAAAGATGCCATCGCCATGAGCTTTGAGTTCCTGACAGAAGTCCTTGAGATCCCAAAGGGACGCCTTGCCATCACCTGCTTTGCGGGAGATGCTGACGCACCCAAGGACGAAGAGAGCGCAGGCTACTGGAAATCCCACGGCATCCCTGAGGAGCGCATCGCTTTCATGCCGAAATCCGATAATTGGTGGGGTCCTGCCGGACAGACAGGCCCATGCGGCCCTGATACCGAGATGTTCTACTGGGCACCGAATGATATCCCTGCACCAAAGGAGTTCGATCCTGAAGACAAGCGATGGCTCGAGATCTGGAACGATGTCTTCATGCAGTACAACAAGACAGAAGACGGTACATATGTGCCGCTGAGCCAGCAGAACGTCGATACCGGACTTGGTGTCGAGCGTGTCGCTATGGTACTCCAGGGCAAGCAGAGCGTCTTTGAGACAGAGCTGTTCATCCCTATATTCGACAAGATCAAAGAGATCACCGGCAAAGATCCTTATGCATCTGAAGAAGTCATGAAATCATTCAGGATCATCGCCGATCACATGCGTGCTTCTACGTTCATCCTCGGTGACGAACGCGGAGTTCCGCCAAGCAATACCGACCAGGGGTATATCCTTCGCAGGTTCATCCGACGCGTCGTCAGGCACCTGAGGCTGCTCGGGGTCGACATGGACAATCTTGACGCGACCGTCGAGATCGCTGAGGTCATCATCGGACAGTACAAGGATGAGTATCCGCTTCTCGAGAAAAACAAGACGTTCATCTACGATGAGCTGAAGCGTGAGGAGAACAAGTTCATCAGGACGCTCGACAATGGCATCAAGGAGTTCAGCAAGATGGCAGAGCGATCCAAAGAAATCAGTGCACAGGATGCGTTCCTTCTCTACCAAAGCTTCGGCTTCCCTATCGAGATGATCAAGGAGCTTGCTGATGAGAAAAAGGTCGCGGTCGATATCGAAGGTTTCGCCCAGGAGTTTGAGAAACATCAGGAGCGTTCCCGCCAGGGTGCAGAGCAGAAGTTCAAGGGCGGTCTTGCAGATCATTCTGAACAGACGACACGTTTGCACACGGCAACGCACCTGCTCAATGAAGCACTCCGAGAAGTTGTCAGTCCCGACATCAAGCAGAAAGGATCGAACATCACCGCCGATCGTCTAAGGTTTGATTTCAACTTTGATCGCAAACTGACGCCTGAAGAGCTCAAAGCTGTTGAGGATCTCGTCAACAAGAAGATCGAAGAAGCTATCCCTGTCGAAAAGATAGTCATGCCAAAAGAAGAAGCGCTTGAGCAAGGAGCACAGGCAGAATTCGGCATGAAGTATCCGGACATGGTCTCAGTCTACAAGATTGGCGATTTTTCCATGGAACTCTGCGGCGGTCCGCATGTCACGAACACGAAAGAGCTCGGACATTTCAGGATCAAGAAAGAGCAGAGCTCTGCTGCAGGTATTCGACGGATCAAAGCAGTGCTTGAATGATTTGTTTATTTTCTTTTTTACTTTGTTTTCTCCTCTTCTTCATGCGCCTTGAAGAAGAGCCAGTTTTTTCCTTTGAAACTCACAAGTGTGTATCGTCCGCTTAATTTCTTCCCGTGGATATGAGCAACAATCTTCTTCTCTTTCACGCTTTCCGGTTCCCAGGTTCCCTTGTCCCATATCCTAACAGTACCGGCGCCATAGCTTCCTTCAGGGATCATCCCCTCAAAATCCATGTATTCGACAGCATGATCATCGACATGGACAGCAAG
>JBMCSP010000042.1:0-6346 GCA_048624455.1 Nanobdellota archaeon | reverse complement strand
TCCCTTCGTGAAAGAAGAAGACCGGCAGGAAACTTCGCTGGAGCAACCCAAGCGGCCATCTCATCTTTCCAACCGCTACAGCAAGGACAAGAGCCTGAGAGAGGGGATCGATGCATATAATGCTAAAGATTATGCCCGAGCAAAAGAGCTGTTTGACTTCGTGCTGCAAGAAGAGCCTGAAAACGCGAAAGCGCGCCAGATGTCTGAGATCATAGCCGGCATCATGGACGCAGAGGATGGACGAAAGACTGGACAGGCATGAGACCTGCGGCTGATCATCCAGGATCATACTACCATCATACTGTGTGAGCAACGATGGATACAGATACATCAGATGATGTTCTCTCAGAGAACAAGATAGAGGAAAAGGAGAATGCAGGAGATGTCTTGGAAGAGTATTTCATCAAGATGAACAAGATACTCATCAGCATCAAGATAGCACAGCATCCTGAAGACTCTGTCCCTGAATATGTCATCTCCATTGCCAACATCAGTACCACGACCAAGATAATACTGGAAAAGATCCGTGAGGATTTCGTCTCAAAGATACGGACAAAAGAGATCGATCTGCGTGATGTTGCAGAGAAGGATGCGATCAAGCAGAAATTCCAGGAGGAGATGAGCAAGCTCCTTGATGTATATTTTCCGAAAGCAAATGCTGAGAAGAAAGACATGCTCATGAACTATCTGGTCGAGCAGAACCTTGGGCTCGGAAACATCGAGATCCTCCTAAAAGATGATCAGCTTGAAGAGATCGTCGTCAACAATGCCAAGGAGCCTATCTGGGTCTATCACAAGAAGCATGGTTGGGTCAAGACAAACATAATCCTTCTCAAGGAATCAAAGATCAGGCATTATGCGACGATGATCGGGCGTGATGTCAATAAAGAGATCACTCTTCTCAACCCGCTTCTTGACGCGCATCTGGAGACGGGGGACCGTGTCAATGCGACGCTCAATCCTATCTCGACGAAAGGCAATACGCTCACGATCAGAAAGTTCAGGTCGGATCCTTGGACGATTACTGATTTCATCAATGCAGGAACGCTCAATATCTTCACTGCCGCTGTACTCTGGCAGATGATAGAGAATGAATTCTCGATAATCATCGGCGGCGGCACGGGCTCGGGCAAGACAAGCATGCTCAACGCTCTTGCCAATTTCTTTCCGCCGAACCAGCGCATCATCTCTATAGAGGATACGAGGGAATTGACGCTGCCCAATACGTTGCATTGGGTTCCCATGGAGACAAGATTGCCTAATCCGGAAGGCAAAGGAGGCGTCTCCATGCTCGATCTTGTCGTCAATTCACTTCGCATGCGTCCTGACCGGATCGTCGTAGGAGAGATAAGGCGCCAGGAAGAGGCGCAGGTCCTCTTTGAGGCCATGCATACAGGGCATTCGGTCTATGGGACATTCCATGCTAACAATGTCCATGAGGCATTGCAGCGCCTGACGAATGAACCCATCAATATCCCAAAACCCATCCTCTCATCGCTCGGCGGTTTCCTGATCCAGAACAGGGATCGGCGCAGCGGAAACAGGAGGACGCTCCAGGTCGCAGAGATGGATGATAAAGGCGATCCGAAAGTCATCCTCCAATATGATCCGCGCCAGGATACCCAGATCAGGATAGCCGAGCAGACAAGAACGTATGAGACCTTAAGCCTCTATACCGGCATGTCCAAAGAAGATGTAGACAAGGATCCTGAAGAAAAGATGTTCGTCCTCAAGTGGATGATAAACAAGAAGATAGACAATGTCCACAAGATAGGGGTCGTCATGGCCAAGTATTATAGGGGTGACCTTCTCAGCAGCAAGCACAGATCACTAATTTCCAAGGTCATGAGATGATGGGACTTGTCAAATACATCGTACGAAAGAATCCTAAGCTTGCAGGGAAGCTCCGCATCGCGCATGAGCGAAAGACTCCCGAAGAATATGTCAAGCAGCTTCTTATCACTGCATTGTTGTATGCGCTGACGTTTGAGTTTTTCCTCTTCATGATCCTTACGCAGGATCGCCGGACGGATCACTTTCTCCTCACTGGCATCCTTGCCGGAGCGTTTGTCATCCTGTACCTGCTCTTCTACAGCTTCCTTTCCCTCCATCTTGAGGCGAAGATCAAGAGGATCGAACATGAGATCGATCGCGAGGTCGTCTATGCAGGGCGCTTCCTCCTGGTCAAATTGGAATCAGGCACTCCGTTCTTCAATGCGCTCATAGAAGGCACAAAAGCCCACGGCGTGGCCGGCAAGTATTTCAAAGAGATCGTCGATGACGTGAACCTTGGAACTCCTATAGAAGATGCCCTCGCCAATGCGATGGTCCTGACTCCCTCTGAAAAGTTTCGAAAGATCCTTTTCACGGTCAACAATGCGTTGCGCCTTGGCATAGACATCTCGACATCCCTGCAGTCGATACTCAACGACCTGGTCAATGAACAGATGAATGAGATCAAGGCATACTCCAAGAAGCTTGGCTCTGTTGCCATGTTCTACCTCCTCATCGGCATCGTGGTCCCTTCCTTAGGCCTGACGGTCATCGTGATCGTGCTGAGCTTCATGTCGATACGCCTCGATGTTGTCGGCTACGGCGTCCTCCTCTTCATCATCTTCCTCCTCCAGCTCTTTTTCATATCGCTCTTCAGGCAGATACGCCCTAACGTAGCGCTCTAGACATAACTGATGAACCATGACATTTTTTGAAGAAGTGGGAAAGGCAGTGCTTCCGGAGAGGTTTCGCCCTCATCTGCGGGAGTATTTCAGGAAGGCAGGCCACAATGAAGCGCCTTATGACCTGTTTGGGACACTCTTTTTTGTCTCGATAGGACTGACCGTTCTCACGTTCGTCTTTTTCATCTATCCCTGGGTCATCGACAGGTTCTTCAACCCCATCACTCAGCTCATCCTCATCTTTGTCTTCTTTGCTCTCATCAACTTTGCCCTGGCGACGCTCTTCGGGCTGATCATCTATTTCTCCTATGATATCATCATCTTCAACAGGACCCAGAAGCTTGAGGCGGTCCTTCCCGATTTCCTTGAGATGGTCTCGACGAACCTGCGCGGCGGGATGTCATTTGAGCAATCGCTCTGGGCCGCGATAACACCTGAATTTTCGGTGCTTGCGGATGAGATCTCGCTGACGGCAAAGAAAGTCCTGACAGGCACCGATCTTGAGTATGCTCTCAAAGAGCTTGCAGAGAAGTATGACTCAGATATGCTCAAGCGCACCATGAGCATCATTATCGGCGAGGTCAGTTCAGGAGGAAAGATCGCTGAGATCCTTGATAGGATCACATTGAACATGAAAGAGACCAGAAAGCTCAAGCGCGAGATGACGACATCAGTCCTTTCCTACATCATCTTCGTCGCTGTCGTCGTCATGGTCATCAGCCCAGCGCTTTTCGCGCTCTCGTTCAACATCATGGACATCATCTCTGAATTTTCCAACAGGCTCGCTGCTGCATCCCAGAGCGGATCCATCGGAGGTCTTGCCGTCAATTTTACGATCATCCGTCCTGATGCCCAGGGTTTTATGACCTTTTCTGTCCTTGCCATCATCCTGATAGCCGTCTGCTCGTCAGTGATCGTTGCCATGCTCGAGAAAGGGAGCATACGCTCAGGCATCAAGTACATACCTATCTTTGTAGGCACTTCTGTGGGTTTCTATTTCCTCTTCTTTGGCATCCTCAAGGCAGTCTTTTCGACACTGTTCTGATCGCCGCAAGCCTATCGACTGGCATGTCCATAGATAAGTTTTTATATCCCTTTTCTCTATGAGATTCTGATGAGACGGCGAGGGGAACTGCTTGCAGGTATATTTCTACTACTCCTCTCGATGTCAGTCTATGCTTCTCCCTTCACCGATTTTCTTGAGCGAGGCATCGTAGGCATCTTCGATCTGCTCGGCAGCGTCTATGTCATTATGGTCATCGTCATCGCTGTGGTCTATGGCCTGTTCTACAATATCATCCGGACTGCACTGAGCAATGTCCCTTTGGCGCAGAACGCTGAAGAGAGAAGCATGAAAGCCATAGCACATATGATTGCGCTTCTGACCACTTTTGGTCTGCTCTTCGGGAGCGCTTACGGCAATGGCGGCTTCAGTATCTACAATGTTGAGTCAAACATCAACAATCTCGTAGGGGCTTTCGGAAAGATTGGTCCCTGGATCCTTGCATTGCTGCTTGGCTCGCTAGTCTATTTCACCCTGACGAAGAATCATCCCGACATGTCGAGGTGGCGCAAGTTGGGCTTAACCCTTATGACCATCGGTTTTGTCCTGTGGGCGACAAACAAGATCTCCGGCCAAAACGGCATCTACACCGGTGTCGGCTTTGCGATCATCGGCGGTCTGCTTGCGCTTTTCAGCGGTGCTTTTGGGAGCGGTAGTGGCAATGGCACAGGCAGCAGCAATGGCGGAGGAGGCCTTGGCGGTGTCATCAGCAGCTGGCTCAGCACCCGTCCAGAGATGAAGCGGCTGAAGATGGCCAAGAAGGCTGAAGAGGACGAGAAGGAGCGGAGCAGGCAGGCATTGCGGCGCGGCGATACGCTCAAACGATTCGGGCATGAGATCGAGAAGGACAAGTCACGCATCGAAAAGGCGCTCCTTGAAGTTGCTGATTACCTGCGCAAGGAACGTGATGATCTGCAGGCGGAATACAAGAGCAAGGAACGTCTTGAGAATCTTTTCTCAGGAGAGCTTGCAAGGGCAAAGAATGCTGTGCAGCAGAACAAGCAGAATCCTATCGAGCTGAAGAAGGCACTTTCAGAAATGATCGGAGCTATCGATATCGTAAAACGTGAAGAGAAAGAAGATGTCAGGACTGACAAGAAGGACAAGAAGTTTGACAGGCGCATCAGCAGGGATCTTTTCAGGAAAGCGAAAAAAGGCATAGAGCATGAACTCAGACGAGTCGAGCATCAGCTCAGCGACCTGCGCGATTTCGCTCAGGATACGGATTCTCATGAAGTGAGCGAGCTGAGTGAGCGCTATCGTCAGATGAAAGATTTCCTGACCAGGGAACTTAAGCTGTTTGACCAGCATAATGATGAGGGCCTGAGCTTTTTCAATTTCATCGTCGATATAGAGAGGATCCATAAGGATATAAGGTCTAAAGATCAGGAGATGCAAAAGGTCAGCAGCGAAGCTGAGGCGAAGCTTGATAATCTTGTCAAAGAGCTTGCTGTTGTCCTCGGTATGCATGAGACCGAAGACAACAAAAAAGAGAAGTCGCTGCAGGCGTTCTACAATAGATTGAACAAAGAAAGGGGGCATATTGATCATAGCATAGATACTATAGCAAATGACAACAAGATCATCCTCAATGAGCTCAACAGGCTGATGAACGATCTGAAATACTTGGGCGGGCTTCTCTCAGAACTCATCAAGAACAATCAGCTCGTCGAGCAGGAATATGAGACTATCTCGTCGCTTCTTGTCGAAGTCGAGAAGCAGACCGATGGGTCGGTCGATGACTACAACGCTAATGTAAAGAAATTCAACACCATCAGCGATTCCTACCAGACTGCGCTCAGCTATTACTCGTACATGACCGATACGTTCTTCGCTGATGTCGAGGCGTTCGACAATGCATATAGCAATTTGGCACTCGATGATGTCATGAGCAAGGCTCAAAGCTTGAAGCAAGAGCTTGTGCAGGAAAACCATATGGAAAAAGAAGTGAAGGCTATCGATGATAGCATAAAGGTCATCGATCATGTTAAGCATCAGGCCGATGCGATGAAACAGCTCCATGACCAGTTTAAAGATGAGATGGTCGAGGATGAGCATTTCCTGGAAAGAGATAAAGTTGTCACGATGCTCAAGAGGTATGAAGCTCTGGCAAAGCAGGAAGATACAGTTGCCGAGCACAAGCAACGATTCAATGAGCTTCAGAAGAAGACTCTTGACCTTGTTGAGAGGATGGCCGATATCGCTTCACGCTACAATGTCGAGATGGGCAATACTACCATGACGGACGAGCTCAAAAAATATGCTCAGGAGATCCCTCATCCTCTTGAAGCCGCTTCTGCTGTGGCGTCTGCATAATCTTTATATATCTCTTAGCCTCTAATCATTCATGCTAAAGCTCTTGCTGTCGTCTTTCACTCTTCTTATCGCTACGGCGTTTTCTGTCCATGCACAATCTTTGGCAAGTATCCTTGAGCGTGGTTCTTATCTTGCGATGGATGTTCTCTCCAATGATTGGGTCCTGTCACTCATCGTCTTCATCGTCTTGAACCTGCTTTTCTACTATATCTTTCTTACATCGTTCAGCTTCATTCCCATGTTCAACAATGAGACTAATCCAAAAGGGCATACAGGAGCAGGCAAGCGTCAT
>JBMCSP010000041.1:0-6410 GCA_048624455.1 Nanobdellota archaeon | reverse complement strand
AGGAACAGAAGGGAAGCTGCACAGAACAAAAGGGGAGCGATCCTTGAGCGGTTCAACAATCTTGACGCTAATACCAAAAGCAGGGTCCGAGCGATATATGAGCAGACGAGCGGCGAGCAGCGAAGAGCTCTTGCAAGACTTGATCCCGACCAAGTGCGCAGGCTCGTCTCGACAAATTCAGAGATTGCAAGTCGCGTACTTGAGCTGCCTCCTGGTGTCCTCAAGAAGGCAGGCGATCTTGATCGCGAAGAGGTCAGGGAACGGCTCGCTGAGCGTGTAAAGGTGAATGAAGAGTTTGCCAAGAAAGGATACAGGGCGCGCGATATCGTTGCAGATAGGCTTAAGGCTGCAAGAGAGCGCTATGAGGATGCTAGAGAGCGTTTTATAGAGACCCGCGAGCGCTACCAGGAGATGAGAGAGCGCTTCAACGAGGCTCGGGAGACCGTCCTTGCCTGCAAGGATAATCCTGAGGCAGAAGAATGCGATGAGGCGGCAGACATCTCCAAAAGGTATGTCAACCAGACTATATCCTACACCATGGATTCACTGAAGAAGCTTGAATCATACATCGATTCATCAGAGGATATCTCTGACGAGGAGGCAGAGGAGCTGACGGAAGATGTGGCAGAAGTTCTTGCTGAACTTGAAGAGCTCAAGGAAGAGCTTGCATCAGCCGATACGTTCTCTGAGGTCCAGGAGATAGCGCTTGAGGTCCGTGATGTTGCGGATGAGGGCCGAACAGAGCTGAAGCGTGCGAGCGGACTGCTCAGCGCGAACAAGGTCCGCTCTGTCGTCGCCCAGACCGATGCGCTGCAAAAGCGTCTTTTAGTTATGCTGGATAATCTCGAAGAACGCAATATCAGCACATCATCCCTTGAAAGCATGATCGATGAGTTCAATACTCATATAGAACTTGCTCTAGAGCAGTATGAGCTTGCAAAGGATGAGCTTTCTAATATGAGCGCGTCGCCTCCGGGAACGATAGGCGAGATCGCACGCACCTCTAATGAATATATGAGAGAGGCGAAGGAACATCTTAGGGAGGCTCGCCAGAAACTTTCTGAGATATTCAGGGAAGTCCGAGAGCTTCAGCGTGAAGCAGGCCTGACCGACGAAGAGCTTGAAAAGGATGATCTTGATGATGATCATGAGATCGAGGTTGAGGTCGAAGAGTCAGAGGAAGAAGATGATTCTGAAGAAGAGGAATCAGAAGATGATGACGATTCCGACGAAGAGCTCAATGAGACCGAAGCAGATAACTGATGACGAGGAGTGATCCACTCATCATATTTTCTTTTTTTCTTTTTCTGATGTTTTTTTCTACTCGTTCATGATCTTTGGATATTTCTTGACTGTCTTGTCAAGGATGAACGGAAAGAACAATGTTGTCAGCAGTGTCATGATGACGATCGCTGTATAGATGTTGAGCGGAAGCAGTCCCGCGTTGAGTGCGACGCTGGCGATGACAAGCTCGATGGCACCGCGGGAATTCATTCCCCAACCGATGAGTATCGACTGGCGGAAGGTGATGTCTGAGAAATAGCTGACGACCATGGAGCCAAGCAGTTTTCCAGCGATGGCCACCGCGCTTATGACAATTATCATCCAAAGGTTGCTTGGCTGCAGGATTGTCGCAAAATCCATCTTCAATCCGATGTCGATGAAGAAGAATGGGATGATGAAGGCGAAGGTAAGGATCTTGAGCTCGGTGACGATGTCATGTTCTTCCTTCTTTTCTTTGTTGACGAAATGGATGATGACGCCTGCGATGAAGGCGCCGAGGACCTGTCCAAGACCAAACTTTGATGATATGGAAGCGATGGCAAGGCCGATGATGATTGTCATGCTGAGATTCGCTACACGGGAGTGTTCCTTCTCGACTGTCTTGATGAACTTGGGCAGGACATAGAACAGGATAAGGACCACGCCGATGAAGCCGAGAATCATGAAGGGATAGGCAAGCAGTCCTGCACTGTTGTCTCGCAGGAGCGTGAGGAACGCACCGAGAAAGACGACGCCGTACAGGTCATCGAGTATCCCTGCCGAGAGGATGATCGTCCCGACCTTTGTGTCAAGCATATTTTTATCGATGAGGACCTTCAGCGTGATGCCTTCTGCAGTGATGGCAAGACAGATTGCTGTTATGAGGGCGGTGCTCGTGTCGTATCCGAGAAGAGTTATAGCAAAGAACCCGAAGACGAAGGGGATGACAGCACCAAAGATCGATATGAGCATCGAATCCTTTGAGAGTTTCTTGAGCTTGTGGATGTTGATCTCAAGGCCTGCGAGGAGCAGGAGAAAGATGATGCCGATCTCAGAGAGGAAGCCGATATCTGTCCTTGCTTTGGGCGTGATAAGACCTGCGAAAAACGGCAGCGTCAACAGCGCTCCTGCGCTGATCTGTCCAAGGATCTCTGGGAGCTTGAATTTCCTGCAGAGCTGAGAGAGGAAGAACGAGAGAGCAAGACACAATGTGATGATGGTGAGGATATCCAATGTCATCCATCTCTTTTTGACGCACGGACGTTAATAAAGGTTGCGCCAGAGTATACAGGTAGGGATTCTCTGAAATCAGAAAAATTTATTAACTATAGAACCTAAAAAACTCTATGGTCAAGGGAAGGGGAACGAAAACGCAGAGAAAAGCATCTCCTGCTAAAGTTGAGTCTGTCAAGGCGAAGAAGCTGAGGCATCGCATCAAGGAGAATCTTACCGCTATAAAGAAGCGGCACATCAGGACATCCATAGCGATCGTCGGCGTCATCTTCCTCTCGGTGGTCACGATGCTCATCGTCTACCGCGGATACAACTTTGAGATCAACTGGCTTTCTATCATCTTGGTATCAGCCATCCTCGGGCTTGTCCTTGGAGCGATCGAGTACATGTACATCGTGCGCGTCAAAGGATATTGAAAGAAAAAAGAAAAGACGGTTTCCCGTCCCCCTATAATTCTACTTTCTCTTCCTCCACCGTGACCTCTGGCTCTTCTTCCTGCTGAGGATCAGAGTCGAGCACTGCCTGGAAGTACTCGACAGGCTTGATCGTGGTGATCGTTGTCCTGTTGATGATATAGCTGCCGTCCTTGCTCTTCTTTACCCGCGTCTCTATGATGGGCATCTGCTTCAGTGTCTCAAGCTTCTTCTTTCCAATAGTTAGTCCATTCATGGTATCACCTGTTTGGTTGTGGAGAAAAAGAGGATGTCTGTTCTTAATTGGATTCTCCTGAAGATTTCGAAGAACTTTTTACCAGGAAGAAAATGCAGCAGTTTGCAGGAAAGTTCATCCGGCAAGAAGGATATCGCTCAGAAACCTTTCACAAGTTCCAGAAGGTATTTACGGGGATCCTTGGCTTTCGTCACCCCTGAGGCAAGCAGGACTCCCCGAGCGCCGAGCCTGACGCTTTTCTTGATGTCGGCATTCGTCTTGACACCTGCTCCGACAAGGACTCTGTGGTACCCGCCCAGCTTGCAGATCCTGTTCACCGACTCTTTGATGATGGATGGTTTTGCGCTGCTCACCGAGATGTCGCCTCCGATGAGTTCTGGAGGCTCGACAGCAACAAACTCAGGCTCCATAGAATAGACAGCCTGTCCGACGATGGCATCATTTGCGCAGACGATCGTCTTTAGTCCTGCCTTCTTCGCTGCAAGGATGCTCTCCTCGATGATATCGACGCGGAGCCTATTTTCAGAATGATTGAGAAGAGTGCCTTCTGCCCCTGCTTGCTTCACTGCCTGTGGCAGGATGCGTCCGGTATGGCTTCCCGGCTCGATGGGATCGATATGCTGTGCATACACAGGGATAGAGACATGCTGATTGATCCTGTAGATGTCAGAGGCCTGGACGCAGATGATGATCTCTGCATCCGTCGTCTCGGCGACCTCATCGCAGATGAGCGCGAGCTCGAGCGCCGTCTGTCCTGTTGCCTCAGCATACGTCTTGAAGTTGATGACGACAAGCGGAGTTTCTTTTTTCTTCGCTCTGGTCTTCTTTTTTGTTGACGTCTTCACCGTCGCTTTAGGCATGGAGTATCTTGATGAGGGGGGCATATAAATCTTTCTCTTTGCGCTCATTCCGCAAGAAATCTGAGCACGATATTGTAAAGCTTGGATCCCTCATCAGCATTCTTGATGAATTCTGTATGCAGCGTATCAGGTCCCTGGCAGCTGCCATTGATCTGGAAATTCCGTGCTCCGGGAAGCCAGGCAGACCTGTTGAGGATGACACCGTCTCCTGATCCCATGCCCATGTCGCATCCGACAGCGACAGCATTATAGAAGGGGATGTCGGGCAATGGCTTGCTGTTGAGCTTGTTCAGGAAAAGGCTGCCATGGTGCATGTCCCGGCACTCGAGCTCTCCGCCGAAGACAGGACAGAGGTCGGCGATGATGCCATAGGTGCCGTTGTGCGGCGTGCCGAACGTCATGATCTTTTCCACATGCTCAGAGCCAAAGATCTGCATATATCTCCTGGCGACAAGCCCGCCCATGCTGTTCGCCATGATGATGACTTTGTCGCTCTGTGTCTTGAAGCGAACGCTCTCGATGATATCGTTGAGCCTCACTGCATAGGTATCGAGATTCTCATTCTTCGTGGCGACGATGATGCTCGTGTCATGCTCGCTGTAGATGTCATAATAGTAGCTGATCTTGAGAGAGACTGGTTTGCTGAACTGGCCCCAGACATTTCGCGGCAGGTCAAGATAGTCGTAGAGGGAGATGCGTCCCATGTTGATGATGCCTTCATCCTCAAGCTTAGCTTGCAGATTGTTGAAACTGTCGATGTTGTAGTCAGGAGGTGTATCTTCGCTGATGGCATGGCCGTGGATGAATACGATCGGATGCTCTGTACAGCCGTCGCCGGGGCAGCATGGTTCGCAGGAACCAAGGGCACAGCATTGCGGAGGATTTTCTGGGAGATCTCTTGGATCTTGTGTGCTGCGGTTCACGTCACGATATGCCAGCGCAGGCACCTGTATGGAAGTTATGTTGTAGGGTCCGCTGAGAGTGCAGTTTTGAGGTGCGGTGACGATAATAGCCTGCTGGGATGTGTTCAGCGTCCGATAGATCGTGTAGAAATTGTCAGTGTCTTCGCAAAGCTCTTGCGTGGTATTGTAGCTGTTCTTGAAGACATAAGGGCATTGGGTGATCGAGCATAAGACCCTTGACGCGTTTACCAGGGTTTCGTTGTGTTCCTCGAATGCGTCCTCATGTGCCTCCTGTGCACGCTCGGTAATCTGCTCTATCTCGTCAAGACTCTGCTGTACGACTCTCTGCTTGGTCCTGACCGTTGCTTCTCCATTGAAATATTCGATGCTGTCATTGAGTGTCTCAGCAGCATCAAAAAGCGCATGGCGTAGTGATGCATTGCTGATGAGAAATCTGCTGGAAAGATTGTCTTTCATCGTATCAAGTGCAGATCTGAGAGCATTATGCATGTTGATGGCATTGCGAAGATTACTCTCCTCGACTCTGAGCACTGTCGTCATCTCTTGGTATCCTTCCCATGCGTCGATATCCTCGCTGAGCTTGATATATTCCTCGCTGTCCCAGACCTGCCTGAAGCCTGTGAGAGCCACTTCATATCTCCGCAGTCCCTGCGTCACGTTGGGCCTGATATCCTCATAGCTCAGGTAATCGGTGATATTGCTATACGTGCGGTTGATGGAGGCCGCTCTTTCAAGGAACATGATGCGGTCATTCTCGAGCTCTTCTAGCGCCTCCCTGCTCCTGTTCTTGGCTGCGCTTTGCGTCTCGTTGAGCGTGTGGTTGAGGGCGACGGTAAGGAACCTGGCGCGAGGCTTGCCTTCTGTCTGGCAGAAGAACGTCCTGTTGCTTGTGCAGGTGACGCTGTAGCGGTAGAGCTTGCTCCCTTCGCCTTTCTCTGTAGTGACCGTATAGTATTTCTTGAGGGGATCGACCGCTCTGAGCTCAAACGACTGATGGTCGATGATCTCTCCCGTGCTCACGTCCGTGAATGAGTAGATGCAATGTGCGCTGCAGAATGGGTTTGTCCGGACGGATGTGGTGAATGCGACTTCGCCTTGTTCGCCATTTTTTATAGCGATGAAATCCTTGTCAGCGTCAAGATTGATGAGGACATCATTTCCGAGAAGAAGGTTGAGATTGAGGTAGATCTGAGCGAACGTAAGGAGGAGGAGAGCGAAGATGATGATGCTCCCTACAAGAAGAAAGATGCGCTTCCTGCTGACCTTGACCTTTCTCATATCAGGGTATGAGATGAATGTATTATTTAAACTTTCATTCTGCTATACGAGTTTCTGGCTTTTCAAGGTCGCAGAAATCTGATGCGAAATTATACGCGCCCGCATTGGCGAAGACAAGATGTTCTCCCTGTTTCGGGTTTTTGAGATAGACCCGATAGCGGAAAATATCCATAGAATCCGGCGT
>JBMCSP010000040.1:0-6423 GCA_048624455.1 Nanobdellota archaeon | reverse complement strand
CATCATGGCCTTTGAGAAGCTTCTCAGCATGGTGAAGATACTCCTCATGGGACATATGTCCTGACTGATAGCTTGCCTTGAGATCATTGATTCGCTGCTTTATCTTCATCTTTTTGGCGAAAAGGCGCTGTGCTTTCTCCGCAACCTCTAAGATCTGGGAGGAGTAAGACTTGAGATGATCAGAATCAAAAGAATTGGGCTTATAGATCACCTTATTGGGACCTTCAGGATCGAATGCAGAAGTCTTGCTGCGCTTATGGATATCTTTCTTGACCTGTTTAAGATTCTTCTTGAAATCCTGCGATTCCGCCAGTTTTGCTTCAGGTGCCATTGCGCATCAATATCCTAACCTATCTATGGTCCGCCTGAGCCTGAGATTGTGCTTCAGCGCCTCTTCTTTCAACAGTTCCAGCTTGAGCTCGACATTCTCTTTCTGCTCTTTAGAGGTGGCAGTAGAATTGACAAATTCAGCGTAGAGGTCAATGGCTGCATTGAGCATATTGACCTCGTTATAGATATCGTCTATGTTCTTTTCCACACTCATACCCCTAGTGATAATGATCAACTGTTATCCGGATGACAATCACGCATTGTTCGTCTTCATCCTAAGCTCTTCCGTCTCGCTGCTCTGCTCATGCTGGACCTCTTTCATGGAAGTCCCTGATATGCCATATCTCTTAAGCACTTCATGAGGGTCGGAATAATAGTCATTGATGATGCGGGTGAACTCCCGGTAGTCTGTGACATTCTGGTCAGCGAGCTTTTGCAGGAGCTGCGAGCGCATCTCGATCTCTTTTTTCAGATCTTCGACAGAGACCCCTGTCATCTTATTGATCAGCTGGAGGATGTAGAGATCATCCTTCGCCTTCATCGTATCATTCGCGGGATCATATTCAAAACCTGCGTTGTAATTGACATCTCCAGTCCCTTCGCGTACCTCGATGATCTCATCAATCTCTTTGAGGCGCCTGTAGCTTTTCTCGCTCTCCTTGATATGGGAGACAAGCGCAACGATGTTGAGTGATTCGACAAGCGAATGAGGAAGACTGATAGGAGGGGTCTCAAGCCTTTTGACAAGCGTTTCGACTGATGCAGCGTGGAACGTGCTGAAGCAGCTGTGACCTGAGGCCATGCCTTGAAAGAGGACGTACGTTTCCTTGTCCCTTACCTCGCCCACGATGACATAATCAGGATTCTGTCTGAAACTCTCCTTGAGCAGATCGAAAAGCGTAACCTCACCATACTTCTCGCCAGTGATATTCGTTACCCCGAAACCTTCTCGTGTAACAGCAGGGAGCCAGTTCTCATGGGCAAGATTGAGTTCCCTGGTGTCCTCGATCGAACAGATCCTTGACTCGTCAGGGATGAAAGATGCAAGCGAGTTCAGGAGCGTCGTCTTACCAGATCCGGTCTCTCCGATCGTGATGACATTGAACTTGTGCTGGACAGCGAGCCAGAAATAGGCGAATGCCTGCGCTGATGCAGTTCTCATCTTGATGAGATTTGTCGGCATCCATGGATCCTTGGTGAACTTACGGATGGTGAATGTTGGACCTCTTGTCGTGACATCCTGGCTGTAGGTCGCATTGACACGGGATCCGTCGGGAAGCGTTCCATCAAGCAGAGGATTCGCATAGGAAATGTAGCGGCCGCATTTTTGAGAGAGCTTCTCGACAAATGACGTCAGTTCATCAAGCGTCTTGAAGATGACATTGGTTCTTAAGTTCCTGAATTTCCTGTGGACTATGTAGAGCGGGGCGCCTGCACCGTTGCACTCGATATCCTCTATGTAGTAGTCACGCATGAGCGGTTCGATCTCGTTGATGCCTATGAAATCCCGGTAGATATAATACATGATCTTCTGATACGTCTCCATAGAAACACGGGTACCAAGTTCAGAAAGGATAGACTGGACATTATGCTCAAGGTACTTGACGACCATCTTGTTCTTGGCCGCGTTGATGAAGCTGATATTGATCATCTCTTCAAGTCCAAGCTTGACCAATCTGAGAATCTCCTCTTCAACATCATTGAGTTGAGGCTCATCCACATAATAGACGAGCTCGCCATTTTTTTTGTCCCAGAATATATGACAGGATGAATGAGGGGGTATGAGATCATACTTGATGTTGACATCCTTGACATCCTTGACGTCAGGAATCTCTACAATCTGAGGCCTCAGATCAAGCTTGAAGTACGTCTTCACGTTCTTGAGCGAATCGTCAGCAGAATCTTTTGGATTGGCTGCCTGCTCTTCTTTGAGAAGCGTACTTGCCTCTTTTCTCTGTTTTGTTTCTGAACCGCCGATCACCTGAGAATTATCTTCTGCCAAATGTATCCCCTCTCACTATATTTTCAGTAAAAATGGTTTTTAAATATTTCTATTTAAGACAAGACAGTGGCGATACAAGAAAGAAGAATAGAAGAGATCACTGCTTAGGCCGAAAGTTCTTGACCTCAGTACGGACGTAGTCAGCATCTCCCTCGAGGACTATATAAAGCTCATAAGCATAATTCTCAGTATCCATGTTTGCCACAAAGGCCGCGGAACCGAGCAGTGTCCCTTTCTTTGTGAGGGCAGTATATCCAGAACCGGTGCGAGATGTAGGGTCTCCAGCAAGGGTAAACTCAAACGATGGATCAGATATGGTCGTGTTCGAATCAAGAATAGTTATCCTCTCTATGAAATCGCTCGTCGAAAGATTTGCCGCCGGCGCATCACGCGTCCCGTTCTTGTGGAATCGTACTTCGATCTCGCTGTTTCGAAGGAGATAATGATCAGAATATTCACGGGCAGTGACATCGCTGTTGGCAGATATGACAAGATTTCCTACATTGTATGAAGAGCGCGGCTCGACGATCTTTGTCTCTGTTTCCATATTCCAGCGTAATCCATCATCATCCATCCTGAAGCTTCCCTGGGTTATCTCGAAAGGCACAAAACGCTGAGAACCTCTTCCCTCTGAAGCGACCTGTTCGATATGCTGATCTAGCACCATCATCTGATTCTTCATGCGGGTGAAGACAGACCGATCCCTCATCCCTTCTATCAGAGGCATTCCTGCCTGCAAGATGAACGCTATAGATATGGCAGCAACCATCGTATACAGGATAGCAGAAACCCATATCTGGCCTTTCTTGTCATGCATAGACATTTTTAGCATCATATCATTAATAAAGTTTATCTTCAGGCTAGATCTGTTGACAGCGTTGAACAGATGAATCCTATTCGTTGTATCGTTTGAGCTCTCTGCAGCTCTGCGACGTCCTGTTGCAGATCCGAGCCACCGAGTCGCAGTCGAACGGATAGACATAGAAGACATCAAAGGGAACATCATCGATCTTCACATCTCTCGTATCGCCCGGCAAAAAGAATGAGAAAGGCTTTGACATGGTCTCTCCCGTCTCGGCGTCAGTGAATGTCAGTTCCTCAAGATCGAACGAGCTGAGATCTCGATTCGTCACTTCAAGGATGTCATCTGATTTGAGCTCGACATAGAAAGACATCTGGTAGCATTCAACGTTCCTTGACTCTTCTTCTGTATCTACTTCTTTGATAGAGCCCCGATATATCGAGACCATGTGCGTCCCGATCATGAAGAGAAGACCTACCCCTATGACTGCAAGAAGAATGACAAAAAAACGAAGGCTTGTCTTATTCATGGAGCATCACAACAGGCGGACAGCATAAGAAGACTGCGTCACCTAAAGATTTCTCAGCTTTTCTATCATGTCCTTGAGCTTCTCTTCTTCTGTGTACATGGTCCTGACATAAGGTATGGAACCTATGATGATGGAAGAGAGGCCTAATATGACAAGGATATTGAAAAAATTAGTGAAACCTGTCAAGAGGCTGACTACAGCCAAGAAGATGAAAAAGAAGTACATGAAGATAGCCTTGTTCAGCACGATGACTGACTTCTCCCGCTTCAGCTTGGAAAGCTCAAGTTCAATCTCATAGACCATCGAGTTCTTTATCGCTGAAGATGAGGAACCTGAAGGTCGTCGTATACGTTTCCGCGATTGTTTTTTTTCGGCCATATGTATCAGCACGGCAATACTTCTTCCCACTGGAGATCTGAATCTGAGCATTCAGCAGCGATCTGTGAACCAGAGACGTCTACTTTTGGTATGATCTGGACGAATTCTATGTTCCCATGCTCAGAATCATCATATTCAATCTCGAATTTTCTGATCCTGCTTCGCTCTATCGTCGTATTGGTATCATGGGATATGCCAGTACCCTCTATACCGAGGACATTGAACAGCAGACCCTCCAGATCCACCTCGCCTTTGTTCTGCACGGTCACCTCCACGAAGCCCTCATCCTCATTGAAGCAGATCTTTGGTGTCTTGGCAACCTCGACGATCTCCAGCTTCACTTGCTGGGCGCAGGTGACTTTCGTATCAGATGTCTGTCCCGATTGCTTTGCAGTCTCTTCAACATAGGATCGGCCCCAGTTCATGACAACAGCGCCGAGTGCGACAGCAAAGGCGATGAGAAGAACAGTTGCGATAAGGGGAGAAATCCCCTTCTTATTCATCTTACCTCTTTTTCCTGGCATCCAGTTCACCAATCATATGCAGTAATCGATATTGTTGACGATCACTGTTTTCTTATAACAAAATATTTTGTCGGTCTCCGTGAAGACCACGGGAACGATCTCCAGCTGTTGTGTCGTCGCCTGTTTGAGGACCTGGACATTCTCCTTCTCAGATGGGTAGATGGAGACATTGACCTCACGTGAAAGCAGGTTCTCCAGGTAGACATCATAGATGTTCAAGGCCAGCTGATCAATCTGTATACTATTCTTATTCGAAATATTCATATATAAAGCTTGCGGATTCTGGCAGATATTTTCCACATAGATGCCGACAGAATCGCATTCGGCAGTATCAGACATGACATTCAGCTCGTTTGCAAAGACCTGATTCCTCTCTTGGGTCCAATTGAACATGAAGACGCTCAGTGCCACGACGAATGCAAGAAGAAGGACCCACGAGATCCATAGTGCCTCTGCCTTTTTGCTGCCTGCCATCCTCATGATGTTTTTATACCTTCTGTGTTTTTAAAGTTTTTCTCGGATAGTACCTGGAAAGTCACAAATAGAAGAAGATTATGCAGAATTATCGTACACGGAGCTCGAAGAGCGCACGAAGCTGCACAGGATTATCGTTGAAGACAAAGAGATAGTCTCTTCCGTCTTTCTGGACAGTGACAGCATTCTCAGCAGTTATATTCTGCCCTGAAGATCCATTGAGCACGAAATCATGGAAGCTGGTCAATATCCGCACATTCTCGTCTAGATGATTCTCGATGATTATCTGGTCATCAAGAAGAAGGAGATAGACGAGATCGAAATCGATATTGCGTCCGGCAGCATAATCCTTGTAGCGTATAACATAGCTGTCGAAAGCGTCAGGTACAGAGACCTGGCGTGCTGTAGCTCCATTGATGGCCATATATGATTCTACCAGGAAATTCTCGCGCAGCTCATCAAAGACGCTTCGGTCTTTTACCCCCATGAGATTGTTCGAGACGACAACCACTGCCATAGAAGAGAGTATGATCGCAGCTATGACATAGAACTGCGCCTTCTTCGATGAGAGATTCAATAGTCGTTTCATGGTGATGCACCGTCAATGATCAGGATACATTATCACGTAATGGTCAGTGATAGATTAAGCTTCTTGTCTGAAGTCAAGCCTTCGTTCTTGATAAGGACGCTGTGATCCCCACGGGAGGATACATCAGTACCGTCGAATACGATGTTGCCGTAGTCAAGAGCGATAGAAAGATCTATGAACTTCGATACAGAATTTGAGAAGCTTGGATTGTTGTCTTCAAAGAACTGTCTGCGCTCCAGCCGCTGATTCTTGGATTCAAGCGTCGATTCTGCGACAGAATCGGTGAAGAAGATGTAATTCCTGCCTGAATCCTCCTCAAAGAGGCTTCTGATCTCAAGCCTTCCTGAAGCAGCTGAGTTGTTGAAGAGTGAAGAGGACGTATCAGACGCAAGACCTATCGTGTAGTTGCTTATGCTTGCATAGGACAGTCTGGATAGTTCAGAAATAGCAGGACTGCTTCCGAGGTCGATACTGACTGTGAACGGCAGTTCCCTGACGACAACCTGAGCATCGATGGTGCAGAGCGTCTTGTAGCAGACTTCCAGAGCATAAGTGCCTTCTGACGATGGAGACATGAACGAGACCCGATAGACACCATCTCCCCTGTCATTGATGGAGTACTCCTCAATCTCCTTGTCAGCAAGCTCAACAGTAAAATCACTAAGCGCGAGCTCTCCTATTCCTGTCGATGAGGATCGGACATTGACATCGAAAGTGGACATGGTCGACGTGAACAAAGAGAATGACTCCTGCGTCGTCGAAATCGAGCTTGGGGTCCTTGAAGTGTCGACAGAG
>JBMCSP010000039.1:0-6472 GCA_048624455.1 Nanobdellota archaeon | reverse complement strand
AAAGACTAGACTCCCCAGCTACCATGACTGCCATGACTACCGTGACTGCCGTGACTGCCGTGACTGCCATGACTGCCATGACTACCGTGACTTGCGTGGCTTGAATGGTGGTCATGAGTTATCGAGACCACACCAGTTGTCTGGTCAAAACTATAATCACCCAGATTGTTACTATGATTGAAATCTGCGACAGCTGATTTTGATGCTAAAGCGACACCGGCCGCTACAGCGCCGAGGGCTGCGATATTCTGCTTGATGATCTTACCATCTTCCTGGCTGAGAAAATCCTTGACAGATTTCTTGAATTTAGGGAGCGATCCTTTCATATCCACCAATTATATATGAATGATATATAAATATATTGTTATGAGCAGTACGAAAACTATTGAAGAGGGATGCAATCATCTCTTTCGGGATCGGGGTTTGGTACATTGCATTTTTCACTCAAGGGTTCCTTGTCGTCACTATCATAACAACAGTTTTCTATAGTTGGATCGGCAAGGCACCTGGCTCCCCCTTTATAGGCAAAATGCCCACAGGAATAGTATTCGCATTTACCTGAACAGAATGCATCAGGCTTAGGAGATCCTATCCTGTCAAAGCCTTCCCCGACAACCCGTTCATGGCAGATTGTCTCGACATCATTCTCATCAGTCTTCCAGCAAGTATCAGAATCGTCTGGCATACAATTCTCATTGCAGGTATCTGCATAGAGCGGACTGCCTGCTGTTGTCACGACTTTTCCGCTGAGGCTTCTTCTGAATTCACCTATATAATTGCCATCGCATTCGATTGATGATGTGCAAGAGGCATCTTTATCATGGGCGCACATCATCCTGCCATTTCTCTCTTGATCGATCACATTGCCTTTGTTGTCGCACATATCAAGCACAGCGGTGTTGGTGCCTTCTGAATTACAGACCTCAAGACGTTCTCCTGGCTTTTTCTTGTCGCATGCAAGATCGCATGCAGTACAATCGGTCCCGGTGAGTGCTCCGTCGCATCTGAACGTGATATTCTCTTGGATGTCTGATATGCCGCAATAGGAGTCGCAGACATCAGGGAAGTATGGTTCGCCAAGAGGAGCTTCTCCGCAAGTTCCTGCAAAACTTCCCGGTTCCCGTCCATTACAGGCACCGACATCTTCTCCGCACTCATCCGTGCAAACACAGTCGACCGCATAATCGCAAAGCCCATAATTGCAAGCAGCACGGCATTTCAACGGACCGCTTGTGTGATGTGATGAAACAAGATTCGTCGGATCGTATCGGCCCCGCGGTGATGGGTCAAGGGAAGAGACGCAGGCATATTCCTCATTGCAGAGATAAGGAGATGCGGCGGGGTCATTATCCTGATAATAGGATGACTCAAATGTATCTTCAAACCGGTCACGCTTCTCGTAATCATATTTTCTTGTCACGTTGATCGTCGTCTCACCGAAGATGCCGCATCCAAGGCATCTGCGCACCTCAGATCCGACAGCGTCTTCTATGACAAGAGTGGCTTCGTTGGTGAAGCCGCCTTTTTCATCATACAGGTTCCCTCGCATCCCTGTACAGACTGCAGTGAACTGTTTTTGTATGACATCATTAGATGCATTTTCCCAAACAGAGGAGGAGGATGGCAGTCCGCAGATGAGCTCTTTTCTGCTGTCGGCGGGAGTGCCAGCGGGCTGATAGGTGAAACTTTCCTGGCAACAGACATGAGTCTTCAGATACTTATTGTCACCTGCAGATCCTGACTGATCTTTGTGAGGCAAGCATTCCACAACTTTCACAGGAATATCGATCGCACCGTTACCTTCATCAGGATGGAACCGTATCATCTGATTGCCTGGCGAAAGGCAATCGATCATGCTATTCTTAACGTCGGCAATATCAGGGACATTATCAGGATCACATGCCTGAAATCCTGGGAAGATGACACAATTGGATTCTACCCATTGGATGCATTTGCCGATCTGCCATTCCCCTTTTCCTGAAAATCCCGAACCCATCTTGAGGCGTATCGGGTCCTCAAGAGATATGATCGGTACCTGATCATCCAATGTGTCGTTATATTCTTTGAGCTCAAATCCTTCATACGGATGATAGAGAGAGACCGTCGGCGAATAGATGAGATCCATGGAATCATCCACGCACACCCTTACCTCTTGAGAATCGTTCAGCAAACCGTCGCTTGCTATGACACGGAGCCGTGAGACCATATCGCCAGAAATCTTGTCGCTGGCAGAAACGGTCTTGCGGGCGACCCCATCCGAAAATGACCAGCTGTCCATGCCGCCGTCCTCAAGCACAACATATGATATGGTGATGTTATCACCCTCGTCAGGGTCTTTCGCTTCTGGTTCTATCACTACTTCCGTTCCGCTGGTGACCGCTATCTCACAGTCGGTTCGTTTGGAATAGTCGATCAGGTCAAGGACGGGCATCCGATTGCCTACAGCAAAGACGAAACGGAACGGATAGCCATTGATGGTGAAATAATCGTGCTCAAGTATATAGAGATCATCCTTTGCGAACTCGTTGGGCCGTTTCTCTACAGTGTAGTCAAGATTATTGAGGAGAAGCTGCTCTTCCATGTATGCATCCATGTTGGAATCAAGATCTGTCTTTTCCTGATGGAGCACGCTTCTCGTTCCTGAGAACAGAGTTGAATAGAGGCGGCGGAAATCGGTGTCGAGAACGTATGACGATGTGGAAGAGCGTATCGATTCAGCTTCGCTCAAGTGTATCACCAAGGGGATCTCTACATCAAACGTTACCGCGGTATCTCCGAACGTTACATCCGCATCCACCTTCCCCTGGGAGAGGTCGCTGAACTCATAACCGGCGTACTGCGCAAAAAAGGACATATTGATGCATTGGTCCATGTTTTCCGCCACCTTCTTCTCCAGCTGTTTCTTCAAAGAATATTCTGTCAGGTCCATGATAAGCGGAGCTGTGTCGCCGAAGGTGCAGGACTGCACCTGGTCATCAGAGAACGAGAAATTGCAGAAATGGACGCCGTCATCGGTGTATCGTGTTCCAGGACCGCCGCATTCGTTTCCAAACAATGGACAGGGATAATTTGGATCTATGTCATCCGCGCCGCGATAGATAAGATATGCTGTCTTTTTCTGCTTAAGATCTGTCCTGTCCCTGAAGTCCATGAAAGCGACTGAACGCCCCGACATATTTGCGACCAGGTCTGGGAAGAAGCCGCCGCTGAGCATAAGCTCTTGAAAGGTATCTTTAGAGACCTGAGCGACGCAGTTGTCGATATAGGTGCGCACAGCCTTGCTGTCCATCAACGCTTCTGCAACGCTGTCTGCTTTTCGCTGGTATTCGCTGCGCGAGCTCATGAACACAGCAGCAAAGATGATGCCTACAAGTAAGAACATGACGAAACCGACGATCAAGAACGCAGACATCTGCCCTTTCTTCATAGCATACCCACAGATTCACTTCTATATAAGATTAACTTCATGCCAGATATAACGATCAACCAAACCAAGCGCCAAGACCGGTCTGCTTCTCTTTTTCTCTACCGAATATGGATTCGAACTGTTCACGGACAAGCTCTATTGTCTGTGAGAGATATGGCGATACATGATATGTCCTGCCGAGACTGATCGAAGGCTCAAGATATTTGGCGACCGAACCCTGGGATATGGTAAATATGATCTTGCCGCCGCAATGAGGACAGACCCCTTTGAGAGGGGGTCTCCTGAACTTCTCATTGCAATGCACGCAGCGGAACTGCTGCATCGAGAATTTCCTGAGGTTGCCCTTAAGATCTTTCATAAAATGCTTCTCTATCACCAAACGTGCAACATCAGATGAATCGACCGCACGTATCTTTGTCGCGAGATCCATCTGGCTCCTAAGTTTTTCCTCCATCGAAGGAAGAAGCTTGTAGGATGAACAGAGAACGCCGGCATTGAAGTTGGTTGTATCATGGGTGAAACCGTATTTCTCATACTGTCGTTCGTGGTAGAGGTGATGGTTGACCTGATCGATCTTGACGTCCCACGGCATCTTGTAGTCTTCGCATGCATCATAGAATTCCAATGGATAACGCCACGCAGTATCAAGATCAAAGACCATGTCATCGACTTCTGCCGGAACCAATTTCAGCGTGAGGACAAGCGGTGCATCCATTGTGCTTCCACGGGTTGTCGGAAGATAGCGTTTAGAAAAGTTGAGAAAGGCATCAAGAAGCAAGAGGAAGCAAGACTCATCACCATCGCAATCCCTCCTCATGGCTGCATGGACCAGCGGATGCGCAAGGAACGCCTGGGTTTTTGAGAAACCTATGATCCTGCAAAGGATTCCTGCACTGGTGTGTGGAGCGAGGCCGATGACGCTCGTCCCTACGATATCTTCCCTTGTCTTGAAGTTGTAGAATGGAGGAAGACCATAGAGCTTCTCAAGCATCTCATCGATGAATTTTCCTGTCCTGTAGACAATCTTGTCAGCCGGTTCTTCCAGAGAATCCGGACAGCAGGGGATGATGATGTCTTGGGGTTTAATCTCAAGGACTTGATCCTTTCGCTCGAGCGGTTTGCCGTGTATATCTGTTGCGTACCCTATCTCTTTTAATTTTTCAACTGAGACAAAAATCTCTTTGGGCTTGAAGTGGGTTATCGGAAGCTCAGAACAATCATAGCGGATGGTGCCATCCTTGTTGACATGAAGATTGTACTTTGCCCGCAGGATCCCTTTGATGAGATGCTCAGGGATGTGGTCTCTGGAAAACGTCCCTTTGACCCCTTTTATAAGATCAGGGTAGACTTTGGTGCCGAGCTTTTTGAGGAACTGCTCAAAATAATAATTGATGTCAATCGACTTGTTCTCATAGGATGAGATGTTTTTGCATGATGAGAGCGCTTTTGATTTTTCTGCGCCGTCAAGAGTCTTTGCTTTTGTCCGTATCCTCTCGTTCTCCTGCATGATCTTTTTGGCCTCTTCTTCACCGATGTATCCGTTGTCTGTCTTATACATGCGGACCGTGCGCTTGTTGCTCGCTTCGCAGACAGAGAAGGGAGTATACTTGCCTGTCTCTTCTGAATAGAAGATAGGAAAATCTGCCGTAACCTTTCCTGCATCAAGAGCGGATTGGAAGCAACGCAACCTTCCTCCTTCCTCTCCGACAGGGAAGAGGACATGAGGACTTCCCTGTAGCTTCCTGTGTTTTGCTTTCTCAGGACGACCAAGACGCGACCCGATGAAAAGGCCGCTTTTGTCGCGGATACGCACCGGACAGAAGAGGTTGAGCATGTCAAGGACTTTTGCATCAGGATGCTCTTTCATGAGCGATATCATCCTCTGCGTGGGCGCTTTGGAAAGATCGAAAAGCTTGACAAAAGTATAGGCCCATTCTTTCTCTATGATGATGAACTCATTGTTCAGTATGTGATGCGGGACACCCAAAAGTTCAAGCGTCTCTTTCTCATCCCCCTTCGCAAGGACAATTCGTTCTATCTTCCGCTCGGCATAAACGATCTTTGCCTTGGAAAGCCAGTCGACAAGATTAAGGAGCTGAGCTCTCGAGATCGATCTCCAGAAGAATGTGTATCGAGGATGAAGCGGGACAGATAATTCTTTGGACAGTTTGAACGCCACGGGCGCGGTCGGCTTTATCTTAAGAGGATAAGTAAAAAGCTTTTCAAGATGTTCTTTGTCGATGGTCAGCAATTCAGAAACTTTGTCAAGATTGAGGGATCCAAACATATCGACGACGGCTTTCTCCAGTTCCTGGATCCACCATTCTTCACAATAGCCTGGTGGAATGAGATTATGGGCTCTGTTGAAAAAATCACCATACGATATAAGGACATCTCCATTGTAGAGGATCTTCTCCACATCTTTCTTGACCTCAAGCGCCTGCTTCTCGCTCTCCAGTTTGTGCACAGAACCATCAGTCAGCCTGACGGTCGGCCCTTCTATGGTGTCACAAGGAGAATATGCCCCTGCCTTTCCTGGTCGTTCTGTCTTACATTGGGTGGCGGTAGCGATAAAGTTGTTGAGGATCTGCATGCTTGCTGGATGTATCGATTGTGCAGAAAGTCCTGAAAGCCTGGACCTGCCAAAACGCAGACGGAATGCTCCTTCCCTCAGCGGATGGCCAAAGACGGGGCGGCCGGCGACAAGGTCAGCGATATAAGTATAGTCCGGTTTTATCTTCTGTTCACCATCTTCACTTTTTTCTTCTTTTTTCTCGCCTCCTCCTTTTGCCTTCATCTCTTTTTGGATATGGATGAATTCTTCAAGTATGTTCCACTGGTCCATCTCCATCTCATTGCCCCAGTTCGACAGTTGCTTCCAAAGCTTTTTTGCCTTCAAAGGAATGCAGCTTGAAAGGATGAGGCACATCCCTCCACGTATCGCATTGACAGGGATACGAGGAAGATTCTTGAAATTAGAGACTTCGATCTTGTCGGTCGGATCGCCACTTATCTCGATGGGTAGGCGTTCGCACAGGAACTCAA